>JAYZGM010000230.1:0-37716 GCA_036336225.1 Acidobacteriota bacterium
CGGACAAGGGCTGGCGACTGACCGAGACCAGCGCCCACAGTGGGGGGACGAACAGCATCACCAAGCCGACCACATATGAGGTGTATGCGGCCCGCACGAGCACGTCTGCAGTCTGCCGGCATCGCCCAGCAACGGTCTGCCATCCGAGCGTGATCCACTGACGAGTCATCGACCCGGGGCCACGTTCGAGACGCCCGGTCTGGTAGTGGTCGCGTGTTGCGCCCCGGCGCACCTTGCCGCTCGACGTTTTGAGCACGGCCCCGGGTCCCGCCAGGACGACCGTATCCGGGGGCACGCTTAGCACCTCGGTTACTCGTTCAAGGATGGTTTGTTCGAGTTCTTGAAGTCGGCCGGGGTCGCTGATGCGAGTCTCTGCCACGATGACGAGTCGTTCGGTCCCAAGCGAGGCATCCGCCACTCCAAACGCCGCAATACAGCCCTTCCGTACCCCCTCGATCGTGGCCACGACCGCTTCTGCCTCATGGGGGTAGATGTTCCGGCCTCCCTTTATGATGACGTCCTTGCGACGGCCGGTGAGAAATAGTTCGTTGTCGACGAGATATCCAAGGTCGCCCGAGTCAAGCCACCCGTCATCGGTCCTGATCGTGCCGGTTGCGGCCGGGTTGCGGTAGTAGCCGGCCATCATCGACGGTCCCCGAAACTGGATGCGACCCTCGTGACGTTCCTCGACGGCGGCGCCGTGTTCACTGACGATCCGGATTTCGTGGTCCGGGAGTGCGCTGCCACAGGACACGAACCGGAGCGCATCGGATGCGGTGGTTGGTTCGGCGTGGCCCGTCGTTTGGAACGCTCGGGTGACCCGGTCGACGCGTGCCGGGTGTCGCTGTGGCGTGACCGTCAACCCGACCGAGCATTCGGCCAGTCCATAGACCGGACGCATGGCATCGGGCCGGAAACCGCACGGGGCGAACCGTTCTATGAATCGTGACATCGTCTGAGGCAGCACGGCCTCCGACCCGTTCAGCACGATTCGTAACGAGCTCAGATCCAGCCCATCAATCTCCTCATCGGTAATCTTGTTCACACATAGATCGAAGGCGAAGTTTGGGGCCACTGACAGCGTGCCGCGATGAGCATGGATCGCCCACAGCCAGCGTGCCGGTCGCGAGAGGAAGGAAAGGGGCGACAAGATCGCCACTGGTACGCCAACATACAAGGTACCCAACCAGGCGCCAATGAGCCCCATATCGTGGTACAGCGGGAGCCAGCTCACCGCGACGTCGTCCGGTTGAATGTCCAGCCCGGCACTGATCGCCCGGATATTGGCGAGGAGGTTGGCGTGGGTGAGCAGCACACCCTTGGGCTGACCGGTACTGCCCGACGTGTACTGGATCAACGCTGGGTCCTGGCCGGTTAGCCAGACCGCGGGTGGCGTTGATTCGGGGTGGTTGTTGTCGCCCTTCGAGATGATCTCGCCAAGTGTCACCACCCCCGTGAGGCTCGTGACGCGGCTCCGGAGAACGACACCTAATCGCTCGACGTCGGCAAACGTGATCAATAACCGAGCGCCCGCGTTCGAGAGAATCCCTTCCTGGCGTCGAGCGTAGTCGACGATACGATCCGCGCGAAACGGTGGGTAGATTGGGACCGGAATGGCGCCCAGAAGCAGGGCTCCAAAGAAGGCGGGGAAGAAAGCGGCTTCCGTGCGCAGCATGATGGCGACGGCGTCACGGGGCCCGATGCCCGTAGCGGTGAGACCGTTGGCCACCGAGAGAGCCTGTTTCCATAGCTCTCCGTAGGTGATTGTGTGCTCGTTCTCTTCGTCCACACGAAGAAAGATGTGCGGACGATTAGGAGACCGTTCGGCGTGCCAGCGCAGCACGTCCACAAGGGTATCGGCCGAGTCAGGCGCTTGGGGAGCGACGGCGAGTGCCGCTCGCACCGCGGGGAGGGTTTCGGTAATTGTCGGATCGGTAGTGAGAATGGCGTCGACGAGCGCGGCCGGGGTGTCAGCGTTCGCGCCCGCCGTATCAGCTATCCGGACCCCGATGGCGCGCTCGATACGCGCCAGCAGCTCGACCCGTTCTAGGGATCCGAGACCAAGCTCACGCTCGAGCGAGTTGCTGAGGCCGATACCGGCGGCGGCCCCCGGCCGCAACTCATCGACCAGCTGACTCACCAGCTGGAGAATCTGGCGTTCGAGGACGACACGGTCCGGGAGGGGCGGAGGAGTAGGGGGTGCCTTAGTCCTGCTGGTCATAAGTACGGCCACGTATCAGGTGGCAGGGAGTCCCGCCTCCCGGTGTTGCTCGTCGGTCACATGCTCCGGGCATGCCCCCTCTTCGCGCCTGGCGATCCGGGCGCCGCGCTCCCGAACAGGTGGCCATACGTCTGATCGGCAGGACTTAGTTCGCCTCGATCTGCGTAATGGAGTGGATCACCACCGGCTCGCGTGGGACGTCCTGCATCCGTCCCTGACTACCGGTTCTGACGCGGTTGATGTCCTGGACGATATCCATCCCGTCGGTGACTTCACCAAAAACCGCGTAACCGATCCCGGCCGGGGTCCCGTTCCTGTAGTCGAAACTGGGGTTGTGCTCGACGTTGATAAAGAACTGCTGCCGTGCGCTATCAGGTGCCGACCCTCGCGCCATGGCCACGGTGCCACGCCGGTTTCGGGTGTTGGGACTTGCCTGGTTCAGAATCGAGCCACGCAGGCCTTCGAGCTTCGGGACGACCTGGTTATCATCACCGACCACCATTCCGCCGCCCTGGACGATGAGGTCGCGGATGACCCGATGAAACACTGTGCCATCGTAGTAGCCCGCCCGGACATACAGTAGAAAGTTCACGACGGTGGCCGGCACGCGGTCCCGAAACAGCTCCATTTCGAAGCTGCCCATGCTCGTCTCGACGCGCACGCGGGGATTCGGTGGGGCCTGCTGGGCCGTCGCGGAGAGTGCCTGTCCCACTAGCAGGGCACAGGCTAGTACCAACACGTTTACGCGTCTCACCGTGCGCTCCTCTCCTCATCGCCGGGCGACAGCCTTACTTCTGTCGTCCGACGTGCACCTTTAAGTCACCCATCGATGGCCAGAGCCTATGCGCCGTTGTCGCGCCAGCCTGGCTCCCAGCTGCTCTCGGGCCACTCGGCGTATCACCACGGGCCGCTTGCGAGTTGCTCTCACTGGACGGTGATTGAGTGAATCACGACCGGGGTGTTCGGCACATCTCGGAACGGTCCACGTGAACCGGTCGCCACGTTCTCTATCTGATCGACCACATCCAGCCCCTCGGTGATCCGTCCGAACACCGCATAGCCATACGCATCCGGGGTCGTTCCACGGTTGTTCAGCCCGGTGTTGTTGACGGTATTGATAAAGAACTGGGTCGTCGCGCTGTCCACGACGTTCGTACGGGCCATCGCCAACGTCCCACGGTCGTTCGAGAGTCCGTTTGTGGCTTCGTTCGTGATCGCGTCCCGTGTCGGCTTTTGCTGCATTTCCGGAGTGAAGCCACCCCCTTGAATCATGAAGCCCTTGATCACGCGGTGAAAAACGGTCCCACTGTAATGCCCCGCCTCGACGTACTGTAGAAAGTTCTCGACCGAGACCGGCGCGTTCGCGCGGTCAAGCTCGACCGTCATGGTTCCGAGGCTCGTCTCGATCACCACTACGGGGTTGTCCTGAGCGGTCGCCGGAGATGGCGCCGCGACCCATGCACATCCGAGAACAACGAGTAACGCAGCTGAGCGACACACCATAGTCGGACTCCTTGCCAGGATACGAGCCAGTTGAGACCCGTCCAAAATCTGGTATTTTAGATCCAATCAACCGTTCTGAATGTGGCCGATCGGTCGTCGGTGTGACGTAGAATAGAACGATTCAGCCTATTCTTGCTGACGTAGCGACCGGCCGTCACTTCGGGCCCCGAGTATGCATGTTCCGACCAACACTGTCTAGTGGATCCGGCGGAACTGATTGGGAGCCGCCGTCGATTTTGTGAGAGACGGTTGGGTCCCCATCCCGACGGATCAGATGGTCGCCGCTGCGACGCGTGCGTTCGATGGTAGATAAGAACGAGGCTTAGAGCGGAGACCGATTCCCCGGTCAGACCGCGGGGTAGGAACTGACGCCGGTGTGGTCAGTTCATGCCTCGCCGACGACCAGAATTAGAATCAGAGACACTCATGAGTTTGCTCGATCGACTTCGCGGCCAGCCGAGCTGGCAGCACGACGACCCAGATATCCGGGCCTCAGCTGTGGACGACCTCGAAAACGACGCCCAAGATCTCCTGACGGCGATTGCGACCGAGGACACCGATGCTGGCGTCCGGCTTGCGGCCGTATCCCGACTCGTCGACCCAGTCGTGATTGCCCGTGTCGCCACGCACGACGCCGCCGACGAAGTTCGTCGCGAAGCATCCGCGATGTTGCGGGCCATCGCCATCGATGCGAACGATGACGAAACGGCGGGCGCCGCCCTGTCCGGTTTGACCGAGGCCCGCGATCTTGGAGAGGTCGCCCGCGTCGCCAAGCTCGAATCGGTCAGCCAATCTGCACTGGAACGGCTTCAGTCGGCCAAAGCGATCGGGGCCGTTGCTCGCCGAGCGACTCACCGGCTCGTGCGTGACGCCGCGTTGGCGCGACTGGACGATCGAGATGAGCTGCTGGCGGTTGCGGTCAAGAGTGATCACCGGGAGGTGGCGCTCGCCGCTTTCGAACGTCTCGCGGCGAACGGCGCCAATGACCGAGACATGCTCAAGACGATCGTGGTTCGGGCTCGGACAAAGCCGGTGTCCCGTCGGGCCCGTCTGGCCCTTAACGCATTGGAGGCGCAACCGGTGGTTCCAACTCCCGTTGAGCTGCGGGACCGACGTGATGCACTGTGTGATCGTGTGAACGAGCTCTTGGGTTGGTAGAGCTGGGAGAAGGTCAACCGGTCGCTCGAGGCGGCGGAGCGAGATTGGCGCGCTGCCGACGAACTTGCGACAGACGTCGCGGCGACACTCCCTGACCGGGTGCGGAATGACGACGCGGATGCTGAACGGGACCCGGCCGATACCGTCGTGTGCGAACGGTGGACACACGCGGTAGCGGCGGTTCGCGAGCACCTGATTCAGCTCGAGGCCGCGCGCAGCGAGGCTGAACGACAACGACAAGTACGTGATGAGGTGTACGCCTCAAAGGTGGCGCTGTGCGAGCGATTGGCCGCTCTGGTGGCCGAGGACGGCAACGAGGTCGAGCGGACGACGGTCGAGGTCGCGGCGATCCGCGCGGCGTGGGACGCCACCGCCGAGGCGCCGGCAGAAGACGACGCCGGATCTGCCGAGCGATCCTCGGCGGTGATCCGTCGATTTCAGGAGTTGCTCGCGGCTACCGAGCGTCAGGCGGTGACGCGAGCGACAACGGTCGAACGGGTGGCCAAGCTTGGTGCGCTCGCGACGGCTCTCGAGCAGCTCAGCGAAGCCAAGGACCTTGGAGAGCTCAAGGGGGGCTGGCAGTCTGCTCATCGAGAGTGGACGACGCTATCGGGCGAGTCGACACCGAGCGAGCTGTCCGAGCTGCGTCCACGGGTGGAAGCGGCGGAGGCCCGGCGAGCCGAGCGGTTGCAGATCGTCCGGGAGGAGCGTACGCGACGTGAGCGCGCCAATCTCGCGAAGCAGGAGGGTCGCTGCGAGGAAATCGAACAGGCTCTTGCCGACGAGGGGCTCGAGCTGAAGACGGCGGAACATTGGATGAGGCTGACCCGATCGCTACTCGGAAATCTTGGTCGGTTGCCGTCGTCCGAAGACCGCGAGCGGATCACCGCTCGACTCCGCGCCGCACAGACCGGGTTGACCGGTCGTGTGAGGGAGCTGCGGGGGTTGGCCGAGTGGAAGCAATGGGCGAATGTCGGGATTCAGGCCGCACTGTGCCAGCGGCTCGAGACGGCGGCGGCCCACCCTGATTCTGAGGCCGGCGATGCGGCGGTGGCCAAAGAAGTCCGACAGATCATGGACGAGTGGCGCCAAGCGGCGGATGTCCCCCGCGGTGAAGGCGACGAAATTTGGAAGCGTTTCAAGACAGCCCACGACGCCGTCCGTCCGCGGCTCGAGGCCCATCAAGCCAAGCAGGACCTCCTCCAGCAGGAGCATCTTCAGAAGAAGATCGCATTGTGTGACGAGGTGGAGCAGCTTGCGGACTCGACGGATTGGATGAAGACCGCGGAACGTATTACCGAACTGCAACAGCAATGGAAGAAGATCGGGTCGGCGGGACGAAAACACGAACGTGAGGTGTGGAACCGGTTTCGGGCGGCCAGTGGACGGTTCTTTAAGCGCCGTCGGGATGACCTGGTGGAGCGGAAACAGGTGTGGGCTAA
Source organism: Acidobacteriota bacterium (assembly GCA_036336225.1). Taxonomy (GTDB): domain Bacteria; phylum Acidobacteriota; class Vicinamibacteria; order Vicinamibacterales; family UBA8438; genus JAJEEA01. The sequence goes on from JAYZGM010000230.1 coordinate 6,325, forward strand.
GAACGCCGCGCTCAAAGAAGAGCTCTGCGCGAAGGCCGAAGCGTTGTCCGAAGAACAAGACTTTGACAAAGCCAAGGGTGTCGTCCGGCAGTTGCAGATCGAGTGGAAGCAGATCGGGCCGGTGCGGCGCTCCCGCTCCGAGGCGCTCTGGCAGCGGTTTCGGACAGGATGCGATGACGTGTATCGACGGGCTCAGGCGGTCGTAGACGCCTCGTTTGTCGAACAGATCACGGCTCGCGCCGCGGCGTGCGAACGATTGGAGGCGTTGGTTCCCCAGGTGACGCCGGCGGAGTCGACCGAAGCCGAGGGGATCGGTGAATCAGGGGGCTCCGACACGCCAGCCAGGGTGGCCTCCTCGGGAGAGGCCGCGGCGTCCGTCGAGACGTCCGAGTCGGTCCAGACAACCGATTCTGTCGAATCATTCATCCCGTCGGAACCTGGCTCGGACACGACGCCTGTCGCTGAGCCGACGGCCCCGGTAGATCTCGCCGAAACAGTCAAGACTGCGCGTGAGGAGTGGCGTCAGCTGCCACCTGTGCCGCGACCACAGGAACGCAGTCTCACTGCGCGATTTGAGACCGCCATCATCCGTGTCGTTGAGTGTTTTCCCGAGGCATTCGCCGGCACCGACCTCGACCCGGCCCGCAACGTCGCCATTCTGGAACGGCTGTGCGAGCGGGTGGAGTCGTTCGTCAAGGACGAGGCGGGGGTCGCTACGGACGACCGGACCCCGGCTGAGATTCTAGCGATGCAGCTCAAAGAGGCGTTGGCCAGCAACACCATGGGGGCCGGAGTCGATCCGGAGGCCAAGCGACTCGAGATGATTGAGAAGGTCAAGCAGCTGCAGGCCGAGCGGCGGGCGCTTGGTCGGGTGCCGGGCGAGACTGGGCAGCAGCTGTCCGACCGCTTTCGCGCTGCCTGCGACCGGTTTTTTGCGCGTAACCCGGTACCACCGACTCGGGCCGCTCGGCCGCGGGGCGACGGGTCGCAACGCCGGCGGCGCAGCGGTCGAGCTCCCGTATCCCATTGAGAGTCCTAGCGGAGTGTCCGGTCCGACAATGGCGCTACCTTAATTCCCCGCGGGGCATCCCGCCTGTTGGCGTTGCTCCTCGGTCGAATTCCGAGGGTATGGCCCCTCGTCGCGCTTTGCCAGCGGGGCGCCGCGCTCGCGAACTAATGCAACGCCATTGTCGGACAGGACACTAGCGTGCCGCGCCCATGGTCAGGGCAAGATTTCCACCCGCTCACGGCTGAGTGGTTTGGGAGTCGCTTTCCCGGCGCGACGATCCCCCAGCTCGAAGCCTGGCCTCTGATTCGCGACCGGCGCGACGTGCTGGTGTCCGCTCCAACCGGGTCGGGTAAGACCCTCGCTGCTTTTCTCATCTGTCTCGATCGCTTGGTGGCCAGCGGGTTGGATGCGGGGCTCGAGGACCGCATCCACGTCGTCTATGTGTCGCCGTTGAAGGCTCTGAGCAACGACATCGCCAAGAATCTGGAGACACCATTGGCGGAGCTCCAGCAGCTCGCCACGACGCGCGGCCTCCCTCCCCCCGAGATTCGGGTCAGTGTCCGGACCGGCGACACGCCAGCGTGGGAACGAGAGCAAATGGTGCGGCGACCACCCCACATTCTGGTCACAACCCCTGAGTCCCTGTTTATCCTGCTGACGGCCGAACGGAGCCGGGCGGCGTTCAAATACGCCACGACTGTGATCGTCGATGAGATTCATGCCTTGGTCGATGGCAAACGTGGATCTCATCTGGCGCTGACGCTCGCACGTCTTGACCATCTGGTCAGGACGTGCACCGGGTGCCGACCCCAACGCGTCGGACTTTCGGCGACGGTGCGTCCGATCGCGGATGTGGCGCGGTTTCTGGCTGGGAGTTGGACGAGTGGCTCGAGTCCGACGGTGGTACCGAGGGACTCGGCCACCATCGCTGGTGTGACCGTCGTGGATTCAGGTCACCGACGGTCCCTGGACCTCGCGGTCGAGGTGCCGCGCGACGAGCTGGGCGTGGTGGCCACGAACGAGATGTGGGACGACATCTACGACCGGCTCGCCGAGCTGATCGGAGCGCATCGCACCACATTGATTTTTGTTAACACCCGCCGACTGTGCGAGCGAGTGGCACACCACCTCGAGGAGCGTCTTGGGGAAGAAACGGTCCTTGCACATCACGGCAGTTTGTCGCGCCGGCTCCGTCAAACTGCCGAGTCGTGGCTCAAGACAGGTCGGCTTCGAGCCGTGGTGGCTACGGCGTCGCTAGAACTGGGCATCGACATCGGCACCATTGACCTGGTGTGCCAGATCGGTTCGCCCCGGTCCATCGCGGTTACCTTGCAACGGGTTGGTCGCTCGGGGCACCACGTTGACACGCCGGAGGCTCGACATACTCCTTGTGGTCGGTTGTTCGCCACTACCCGCGACGAGCTGATCGAGTGCGCGGCACTGGTTCGGGCTATCCGGCAAGGGCGGCTCGACCACCTGGAGATCCCTGATTGGCCGCTCGATGTACTCGCCCAACAGCTGGTCGCCACCTGTGCCTGTGAGACGTGGGCGCTAGATGAACTCTTCGAATTGGTCTGCTCCGCTTCCCCTTATGCTGAGCTGCCACGTTCGGCGTTCGATGCGGTGGTTGACATGCTGGCGGATGGCATCACGACATCTCGGGGCCGTCATGGCGCGTATCTCCATCGGGACCGGGTGAACCGCTCGGTCCGGGGCCGGCGCGGGGCTCGACTGGCCGCGATCACCGGCGGGGGCGCGATTCCGGACAACGCGAACTACCTAGTGGTTGCCGAGCCTGAGCAGACCACGGTGGGTACCGTCGATGAGGATTTTGCGGTCGAGAGTCTGGCCGGCGACATCTTCTTGCTCGGGACAACATCGTGGCGGATTCGCCGAGTCGAGTCCGGCCGTCTCCGGGTCGAGGACGCGCACGGCGCGGCGCCGTCGCTTCCGTTCTGGCGTGGCGAAGCGCCGGGGCGTACGCCGGAATTGTCCGACGAGGTGGCGCGGCTTCGGGACGAGGTCGTCAGCCTGGCGCGGGCCGACGCCGACCCGCGACCCGTGACACGTGACCCGGGTCGGGCGGTTGCCATGCTGGTCACTGACTGTGGGGTCGACCGGGCCGGGGCCGAACAGGTGGTCGCGTATTTGCGCGCTGGCGCCGCGGCGCTCGGGGCGGTGCCGACCCAGACCTCCGTGGTGGCCGAGCGGTTCTTCGATGAAGGTGGTGGGATGCAGCTCGTGGTTCACGCGCCTTTCGGCGCGCGTATCAACCGAGCCTGGGGTCTCGCGTTACGGAAGCGGTTCTGTCGTTCGTTCAACTTCGAGCTCCAGGCGGCCGCGACCGACAACGGCATCCTCATTTCTTTGGCCGAACAACACAGTTTTCCCCTTGAGGTCATTTTCGAGTTCTTGCATGTCGATACGGTCGAAGATGTCCTGACACAAGCGATGCTGCCGTCGCCGATGTTTGGTGCGCGATGGCGCTGGAATGCGTCCCGAGCATTGGCCGTCTTGCGGTTCGCCGGAGGGCGCAAGGTCCCGCCGCCGATTCAGCGGATGCGGTCCGACGACCTCCTGGCGTCGGTGTTTCCGGACCAGTTGGCCTGTCAGGAGAACCTCACCGGCGAGATTCGGATTCCGGACCATCCGCTTGTCAATGAGACGATCCGGGACTGTCTCCATGAGGCGATGGATCTCAACGGTCTTCGCCACGTGTTGGCCGGGATCGCGTCCGGGACGATCGTTACCCACGCGATCGATACGTCCGAGCCGTCGCCACTCTGTCACGAGATCCTGAACGCGAACCCGTATGCGTTTCTCGACGACGCCCCACTCGAGGAGCGTCGAGCCCGCGCCGTCCAGATGCGTCGCACCCTGGGCCGGGAAGCGGGTGCGATCGGCGCGCTCGACCCGGCGGCGATTACGACGGTCGCTGACGAATGCTGGCCGGTCGTTCGCGACCCGGACGAACTGCACGATGCATTGCTGACCCTGGTGGCGGTCCCCCCGGCGGCGGAGTGGGCTAGCTGGTGGCCGTCTCTTGTCGTCGCCAAGCGCGCAGGCGAGCTCCGAGTCGGTCAGATGGTGTTCTGGGTTCCGACCGAGCACGTCGGGCTGATTCGATGTGTCTACCCGAACGCGTGTATCCATCCTTCGTTGCCGGACATCGGTCAGACGTTGCCCGTCGACCAGGAGCACGGGGTGGCGGAACTTCTGCGTGGGTGGCTTGAGTCGAGCGGTCCTGAGACGGTATCGGCGCTAGCCTCGAGGTTGGCCTTGACAGAGGGGCAGATCGGGGCCGGCCTGGCGCGCCTCGAGGGAGAAGGGCAGGTCCTGCGTGGACACTTCAGGACGCGAGCTCCCATTGGCGGTGCCTCCGGGCCTGAGGTGGAATGGTGTAACCGTCGGGTGCTCGCCCGTATTCATCGGCTCACGCTGGGTCATTTGCGTCGTGAAATCGAACCGGTCTCGGCGGCGCAGTTCATCAGGTTCTTGCATCGCTGGCAGCACCTGGCTCCCGGTACGTCCCTTCACGGCTCGGATGGGCTTCTCCAGGTTCTGAAACAGCTCCAAGGTTACGAGATCTCCGGGGCTGCCCTCGAACACGACGTGCTCGCTCGGCGTGTGTCGTCCTACGAGCCCGAGATGCTCGACCGATTGTGTCTGTCGGGCGAGATCATGTGGGGACGCCTGTCACCGCATCCTGTGTTTCAATCTCACGCGGTGCTCGCGACGACCGAGGTGACCCGCCGCGAGGCAGCGCCTCGGGTTGAGCGTCGGCCGAAACGGGTGCGACCCACCCGCGTGGCACCGATCACCGCGTTTCTTCGGGCGGACGCCGACTGGCTGCTGGCCTGTGCCGGCCGGGCACGTAGGGTTCCCGACGCGACTGCGTTTTCCCACCCCGCGGCCGCCGTCTTGGAGGCGCTGACCACCCGGGGGGCCTCCTTTCTCCCAGAGCTGGTACGGGCCACCGGTCGGCTTCCTAGTGAGGTCGAGGATGGGTTGTGGGAGCTGGTCGCCGCTGGTCTCGTGACCGCAGATGGATTCGACAATCTCCGGGCGCTGGTCGACCCGAAGCGCCGACGGGGCGAAGGGCGGGGCCGCGCGGCACGGCCGCGGCACGCGGCCGGTCGGTGGGCCTTGCTGGGCAATGGCGAGTCCAGTGTGGGCGATCTGACCACGACCGGTGACGGACTGGTGCGAGACGACGTGGTGGCCAGATTTGCGGGACAGCTCCTCGATCGGTGGGGGATCGTGTTTCGCGACCTCGCGGCACGGGAATCGCTGGCACCACCGTGGCGTGAGTTACTCTGGGCGCTTCGCCGTATGGAAGCGCGTGGTGAGATCCGTGGCGGTCGTTTTGTCTCTGGCTTTGTCGGCGAGCAGTTCGCCCGGCCTGAGGCGGTTGAGCTGCTCCGCATCGTGCGTCGCGAAGAGACGTCCGGGTTCACGCTGCGAGTGGCGGCCGCAGACCCGATGAATCTGACCGGGGTTGTGTTACCCGGCCCTCGGGTCAGCGCAGTGACCGGCGGGTCAGTAGAGCTGCTGGTAACCGACCGAGTGCCACGTGCCGATGATCCTGGTGCGTCGTCACGTACCGCGTGACGGAGTAGTCAGTGTGAGTACGAAGCGATTACACTGATGACGACAACACATCAACCCATTTCCCCGAAACCCATGAATAGAGTCAACACCGCGCTGCTCACCACCCTCACCCTGGCGGCTGGCTTGACCGGATACGCCCGTGCTCAGACGGAGCTAACGTCGGGGGCGTCGTCCCTCAGGACCAACGTCGAGATTCTCGCCGCCGACGCGTTGGAGGGCCGTTTCACCGGGAGCGACGGGATACGCCTGGCCGCAGACCACATCATCGGTGAACTTCGTGCCATCGGGGCCCAGCCGATCCCGGGGGGTGAGGGGTATCGGCTCCCGTTCCAGTACACAGGTCGAGCGAGCGATGGGGGAACACGGCTTGAGATCGTAGGTGAATCCGGCACTCGGAGCTGGAACGACCCCGACCTGGTGCGTGGACTGTCGTTCTCGGAGTCGGCCGAGGTCACCGGGCCGCTCGTCTTTGCCGGCTATGGGTTGGTCGTCCCCGAGACCGACGGATTCAGCTACGACAGCTATGCGACGCTCGATGTTACTGACAAGATCGTACTTGTGTTGCGTTATTTCCCCGAGGACAGTGAGGGGGATCTGAGGGCGTTGTTTTCGCGCTATGCCGGTCTCCGGTTCAAGGCCAGTGCCGCCCGTCAGCGCGGGGCCAAGGGGTTACTGGTCGTCACCGGGCCCCGGTCGCCAAACGCGGGGGCACTGGTGCGGATGACCGCCGATACGGCGGCGGCAGACTCTGGCATCGCGGGGGCCAGTATCACGGCCCGTGTGGCTGACGCGCTCTTCGAGCATGTTCCCGCCCGGACGCTCGAGGACGCCCAGGGCGAGCTCGACTCGGGGAACCCGCATGTCGCTGGATTTGACATGCCGGTTGAGGTGACGCTCGATGCGCGCGTCACACGGGAGCAACACACCGGATATAACGTCGTGGGCTACTTGCCACCGACAACGGCCGGCTCAGTGGACAAGCCGTATGTCATGTTGGGTGCGCACTATGACCACCTGGGCCGCGGAGAAAGCGGCGACTCCCTGGCGGGGGCCGAGGAAGCCGGGGAGATTCACAACGGCGCTGACGACAATGCGTCCGGCGTTGCCGCTGTGCTGGCGGCGGCCGGCGAGTTGGCGGACCAGGAGCGTCGTCGTGGCGTCATTTTGGCGCTGTGGTCGGGCGAGGAACTCGGGTTGCTTGGGTCAGCCGACTTTGTTGACAGCTCACCGGTGGCGATGTCCGAGGTGGCCGCGTATGTGAACTTCGACATGGTGGGTCGGATGCGAGACAACGAGCTCACGGTGCAGGCGCTTGGTAGCAGCAGTGTCTGGCCGGAGCTTGTGGACGATCTCAACGAGTCCTTCGGTTTTGACCTGCAGAGGGTGAATGATCCATATCTGCCGACCGATGCGATGAGTCTGCATCTTGCCGGTGTCCCCAGTCTCGCGTTGTTTACCGGGAGCCACGAGGATTATCACCGTCCGAGTGACGACACCGAAACCGTGAATTTCACTGACTTGGATCGGGTGGCGCGTTACGGCGCCGCAGTTGCTGCCCACCTGATTAGGGAGACAACGGCTCCCGATTTCATCGACGTCGAACGAGAGCCACAGCAGGGCCAGGCGATGATGCGCGTGTCCACTGGCACGATTCCCGACTACAGCTCTGAAGTAGAGGGTCTCCTGTTGTCAGGTGTCATGGCCGGTGGGCCGGCCGAGGCGGCCGGACTCCAGGAGGGCGATATCATCGTGACGCTGGCCGGGCATGCAGTCGGAAACATCTACGACTACATGTTTGCGCTCGACCTCCTCAGGGTGGGGGAGCCCTCATCGGTCATCTTCCTCCGGAATGGGGAACGCCTCGAAACCGAGCTTGTTCCGATGGCACGACCCTGATTTGATGCGCGCGGCTCGAGTAAACTCGTGGGTCGCCGTGTCCCTCGCCAGTTGAGAGTGAAGCGGTATTCTTGGCGCGCCCTGCCGGCGTTGGGGAATGCGCGTTCCACGACGCCGGCACGTGTTGTACCGAGATGACTGGAGGTATCACATCGCGTCGCCTCCGTGGGCCGCGAGCCTACCCCCGTCACGATGATGCGCCAGTCCTGTCCACGGCCGGGACGACCGGTCACGTGGTGGTCTTCCGACACTTTCCCAGCCGGCGCCGCCGGGGTGTCACGGTCGTGATCCCTCGGCCGTTCGTCGACACCGTCGGTGACGACGAGTAGCCGGGACCGGAGGGCCTGCGAAAGACCGTTTTCCTACCGAGCGTCGGGGCTATGCTAGCGACGCTTCCCGAGGCGGTGCCACTGAGCACGCTCAGCTGGGCCGTTGTTTGAAATCGGCGTGGAGTGACCAGAGTGGAAGCTGGCGGTCCGTGTGCGACGCTCCTCTCAGAAGCTCGATCTTGACCGGCATGGTCAGGCCGACCTCATCGTTATCCAAGAGGCCGGCCAAGTGCTTGGCCTGAGCCGACTGGCGTTCGCGAAAGGCGGTAATCCAGACCGACGTATCGACACAAACCATCGCCCGCCCCGTTGACGTTTATGGCCGGGGGCCGCAGCGCGATCTGGCCGTGTCGACGTCGAGCGAGACCGAACCCATCATTATCCTTACACCCTCCCGCTGACCAGCGAATCGACCACGCCCGGCTCCGCCAGCGTCGAGGTGTCACCGAGATCGGACACGTTGCCTTCGGCGATCTTGCGCAAGATGCGACGCATGATTTTGCCTGACCGCGTCTTGGGCAAGCCCTCCGTGAACTGGATCTTCTCGGGCGCGGCGTGCGGACCGATGTCGTTCCGGACCGCCTTGACGATTTCCGCCTTCATCTCGTCGGTTGCCGTCTGGCCGGTCTTGAGTGTGACATACGCGTAGATGGCGTTACCTTTGATCTCGTGTGGGTAGCCGACGACGGCGGCTTCGGCCACGGTCGAGTATCTGCCGATGGCCCCTTCGATCTCGGCCGTGCCCAGGTTGTGCCCCGAGACGATGATGACGTCGTCGACACGTCCCGTGATCCAGTAGTAGCCGTCCTTGTCACGCAGGCAGCCGTCGCCTGGAAAATACTTTCCTGGGAATCGCGCGAAATATGTATCGAAGAAGCGCTGCTTGTCGCCGTAGACACCCCGCATCTGACCCGGCCACGACTCGAGGATGCAGAGGTTCCCCCGAACGTCGTTCCCTTCGAGCACGTTTCCAGTGTCATCGACAAGTGCTGGCTTGATCCCAAAGAGCGGAAAGGTGGCCGAGCCCGGCTTTGTCGGGGTTGCGCCTGGGAGTGGCGAGATGAGAATACCGCCGGTCTCGGTTTGCCACCAGGTGTCGACAATCGGGCATCGCCCACCCCCGATGACGTTGTGATACCACGTCCACTCTGGTGACTTGATCGGCTCACCCACGGTGCCGAGCAGACGCAGACTGCTCAGGTCATGTTGCTTCGGGTAGTCGTCGCCCTCTTTCATCAGGGCACGCAGGGCGGTCGGCGCCGTGTAAATGATGTTGACCTTGTGCTTCTCGCAGATCTGCCAGAATCGTCCCCAATCGGGGTAGTTCGGCACACCCTCATACATCATCGTGACGGCGCCGTTGGCGAGTGGGCCGTAGGTAATGTAGCTATGCCCGGTGACCCATCCGATGTCGGCTGTGCACCAGTAGATGTCGCCCGGATGATAGTCGAAGACATAGTTGAAGGTCGTCGCGACGTAGGTGATGTACCCACCGGTCGTGTGCAGTACCCCCTTGGGCTTGCCGGTGGAGCCTGACGTGTACAGGATGAACAGTGGGTCTTCTGCGTCCATGGGCTCGGGCGGGCATGTCGCGTCCGCAGCGGTGAGCGCCTCGTGCCACCACACGTCTCGACCATCGACCATGTCGACAGCGGAGTCGGTGCGCTTGACGACCAGTATCTTCTCGATGCTTGGTGTCTGCTCGACCGCCTTGTCGGCGTTCGCCTTCATGGCGATGTCCAGCTTGGCTCCACGAACACCCGTGTTTTGGGTGATGATTGCCTTGCACTCCGAGTCGTTGATCCGAGTGACGAGGCTGTCTGCGGTAAAGGCGCCGAAGACGATAGAGTGGATGGCGCCGATGCGGGCGCAGGCGAGCATGGCCACCACGAGCTCCGGAATCATCTGCATGTAGATACAGACGCGGTCACCTTTGACGATCCCGAGGTTCTTGAGCGCATTGGCGGCCCGTTGCACTTCGGCGTGCAGCTCGGCGTAGGTGTAGGTCTTGCTCTCGGTCGGGTCGTTGCCTTCCCAGATCAGGGCCGCGTTGTCGCCCCGTCCGGCTTCGACGTGCCGGTCGACGCAGTTGTAACAGACGTTCAGCTTGCCTCCGAGATACCAGGCGATCTCGGCCGTGTGATAGTCCACCTGTCGCACGGTGTGCCACTTCTCGAGCCAGGTGATCCGCTGTTCGGCCTGCTCGGCCCAGAAGCCCTCGGGGTCGCCGACCGAACGGTCGTACAGTGCGCGATATTCGTCGAGCGACTTGACCTGGGAGCGGGCGGTGTAGGCCGCCGGTGGGTTGTAGGCAGGTGCTTCGTCAAAGCTCTCAGCCTTGTTGGCCACGGTCCTCTCCTATGAATAGCGCAGTCGCGATCCCACAGCATACCCTGGAACAGGCTCGGTATCCGTGGGGTTTGCTGGAACTTTCGGGCTCGTCCCTGGCTGGTCTTCTAGTTCTCGAAGAGCTTGAATCCTCCCGCGACGAAGTCTGTGTCGAACGCGAACGCCGTCCGCAGGTGTCGCCGTCTCATGACCAGGAAGCTGATGTGATCGACAAGGCTGACGCGCCGCTTCCGGGAGCGGGATAGCTCTTGCACACCGGCCGTATGCAAATCGCTGTCTACCCACTCAACGCGGAATGTTGTCGCGTCTTTGGAGAGTTTGGTTGCTGCCCCGAACCCGAGGCGCGCGTGTAGCAAGGCCATGGCTTCGACGAGCACATAGTTGTGGGTGAGTAGGATTTCATCCGCCTCGAGGATCCTCTGAAGGCGCCGGACGGCGGTCTCGTGATTCGCGTCTGCCGTGTCCGCCCATGCGTAGATCGCCGACGTGTCCAAAAAGATCACGACTCGAAGGCCTCGGCAAGCGCGTCGTCATGTTTCTCCGAGACGGGTGCTAGCCGGCCGCGCCTAGAATGACCCGCCCCGACCGACGCGAGCGCGCGGACGTCGCGGGGGCGCGTCCGCGACGTCTCCCCGTCGAGACCGATGGAGACGAAGTCCCGTACAAGCGAGGCCACTGAGCGGTGCTCGTGAAACGCCCGCTTCCGAAGCCGCTCGTAAGTGTCTTCATTGAGCTGGATCAGTGTGCGTATCATGCAATAATGATATCATGATAACTCCCCGCAAAAATTCAGTGAGGACCGGGAAACCCTACTCCCTCGCACCATAGCTCCGGCTGAATCCGTTGCGGCTGTTGGTCACCGTGAACGACCCGTCGGACCGAGCCGCGATATGGATCCAGTACGCATCCCCCAGGTGAACCGACGAGTTCTCCTCCGCTCCTTCAAAGTCCTGCAGGTTGGCGATGAACTCCTCAGGCGCGTTGTGTTCCGCCCCGCCCGGCACCGAGTAATGATTCTGCCAGAGATCCTCCAGTGTCTCGACCGTCCCGAGGATCTGAAAGGTCTGCACCGCCCCGCCCTTGCGCGGTCCGTTGTTCATGACGCCAACCCGTGGGCGAAGTGCCTGCACCAATGCCTCGGAGCCAGATGTGTCGGAGCCATGATGCGACACGAGGTAGAGGTCGACCGCGCCCACCTTGTTGTCAGGGCACATAAGCGCGTGTTCCTTGTTCCAAGTGAGGTCGCCCATGATGACGGTGCGGAATGCTCCGTGCCCCACGAAGACGCTGACCGAGAGCTGGTCTTCGGCGTCGCCGTATCGGCTCGTGATGTTGTCCCCATGAAAGACAAAGCCGTCACAAAAGGGATTTGGGGCTCCGGCCCCTGGTAGCGGTGTGTCGAGAATGTTCCCGTCCGACGCGATGATGCGAACGTCGAGCCCCTCGAGGCCGAGGTTGTCGCCAGGTTTGACCGCTCGATGGGAGCCGCGGCGCAATTCGGCGTAGTGCTCAAAGGCCGTCACCTGTCGATCTCCGGTATCGACGGTCACCCCATGGTCCACGAAGTTCTGGATCGACAGCCGTTCGGCCAGTTGATGTGAACCACCCATATGGTCGCCATGAAAATGGGTGACCACCAGATGGTCGATTTGACTGACACCGGCATCGGCCGCCGCAGCAGCGATGCGGTCGGCGTCGCGACCGTCAAAACCGGGCCATCCGGTGTCGACCAGCATCGATTCACCTGCCGGCGACACGAACAACGTGGCCTCTCCACCCTCGACGTCGATCATGTAGATATTCAAGGTGTCCGCGGATTGGGCTTGAGCCACCACCGAAAGACCAAGCCAGACGCCGACCGCCGTCCTGAGGTTGATTCGCATGGGTTGTATCTTCCTATAACCCGGGACTCCCGGGTCGTTACTGAACCTCGACGACCAACCCGGTTTGACAAGCGCTTCGACTCGAGGACACTTCTCTCGACGGCGAGGCGAGGATGAGACTCCCAGATTGCTATTAGGTGGTTAGACTGATCCGGAGCTCCGCATGGCACGAGTGTAACGGCGTGCCCTCGTGAGTGCCAGCGTCGGCGGCAGTCTCAGATCGAGAAGGGACCGGTGGTGTGATTCATGCGTCGACGGACGTCGTGTCCGCCTCCTTCGCGGGCGACGCGATCTCGGTCGGACTTTCGACTGGTGGCGAGAGTTGCTGTGACCTTGCCATTGTCCAGATCGGGTCCTTGTCGTCCAAGGACACGTTTGAGCATCTCGAGGCTCGACGAGAGCATCGCGATCGATCCCTACTACGAGACCAGCCGGCGCGGCATCTCTTTCGGTGATGTGCACGGCGACATCAAGCTGAGCGCAGTCGCCTGGGTCGAAGGGGGCCAGGCGGCCCTCTACGCGTTCAAGGAAATCGCAGGCCCCCATTTGGTTGAATGAGAAACGGTTCTGGGACAACAAGATCGTCCTCATCGGGGATAAGATTGCCCAGGCGGCCCGGAGGATTCCCGCCCCCCCGGGGCTGGCCGCGTCCTGGACATCGTGCGGCGGGCCGGGTACATAGTCCTCTCGTTCATGTTGACAGGAACCGACGCTTTTTGCGTACGGCCCTCGGTGACAAGGAGAAGCTGACGTGATCTACAGGTCTCGGGTCTCTGCGGTGTCGGCTGTTGTTCTCGGTTTGATCCTCTGGGCCGCTCCTCTACCGGTCGTCGCCCAATCTGAAACGGGCCGGCGGTATGTCGCGCCGCGCACGCAATACGGCGATCCCGACCTGCAAGGGTTCTGGACCAACCAGACCTACACACAGCTCGAGCGTCCCGATGGCGTGAACAACCCGTTCTACACCGAGGAAGAGGCGGCGGCCATTCGTGAGGGGCGGGCCGTGCGCGAGTCGTCACTCACCGAGCCGGGGACCATTCCGGATGTGCACTACGACTTCACGCAGTTCGGTCTTGACCGAAGTCAGGCCACGATGGCTGACAACCTTCGAACGTCATTGATCGTCGATCCATCGAATGGGAGACTTCCCCCTCGGACTGAGGAGGGACAACGACGAGCGGTCCAGCGGCGGGCGGAGCGAGAGGCGCGGGGGGGGCCGTATGACGCCGCCGAGAATCTACCGTTGGGGGCACGGTGCATCATCACCGGGACTGCCGGTCCGCCAATGCTCAACGCCGGTTACAACAGCAACTTTCACATCGTACAGGGCCGTGACCACGTGATGATCCTGATTGAGATGCTGCATAACGCTCGGATCATCCCGCTCGATAGCGGCGACGAGCCGCCTGAGATCACCCGCCAATGGATGGGATTGTCACGCGGTCGCTGGGAAGACGACACCCTGGTAGTGGAGACCACCAACATCAACGGCAAGAACCCGTTTCGTGGCTCGAGTGACCGGATGCGGGTGACAGAACGGTTTACGCGTGTAGCCGATGATGCAATCGATTACACCTTTACGGTGGAGGACGACGGGACGTGGGTGCGTCCCTGGACCGCGGTGATGCCGATGACGCGGTCACGTGGACCGCTCTTCGAACATGCCTGCCACGAGGGAAATTACGGACTCACGAATATCCTAGCCGGGGCTCGGGCAGAAGAGGCGCGCGCGGCGGCAGAGCGATAGGCAACAAAGGGGGCGGGAGTCTTTGGCGCCAGAAACATCATCGAAAAAGACGGCAGCCCCCCTTTTACGTGTGACCACGGGCCCACTCCTCGTGACCCGTACGCGCTTGTCAGTCCCCGATGGGGTCCGACTGCGCGCCGGTTTGCACGGCCCAGATACGGTTGCGAGTCAACAGATACATGACCCCATCGCGTACGACCGGGGTACTGTAGACCGAAGCCCCCATATTGATCTCGCCCAGGAGCTCCATCTCGGTGCCAGCCCGCAAGACGGCGATGTCGCCGTCTTCGTCACCAAGCAGCACCTTGCCATCGACCACAAAGGGTGAGCCCCAGACGGCCGCGAACGCGTCGTAGGTCCAGTGCTCCTCGCCGGTGTTGGGGTCGAGCGCGTGCAGGAATCCTGACAAGCTCGAGATATAGAGCACGCCGTCCGCGATGGCGGCCGTGGACATGGTGCGGTAAAAGTCGTCGCCGTCACGACTCCATACTTTGTGGGTGTCGGTGACGTTCCCAGAACCTGTGGCGTCGATGGCATAGAAGTGCCCCGGCGCCTCTCCGTGTTCCGGGTCTTGCCCCACACCGATATACACCTTGTTTTCCCAAATGACCGGTGTGGCGAGAATGTTGTTGCGTGTTCCGCGCCCGCCGAGAATCCACTCCGATCCCTGTGGATTGCCGTCGAACGTCCACAACGTCTCACCCGTTTCGGGGTCGAGACTGTACACGACACCATCACCTCCGGCCACAACAAGTTGTGCACGCCCGTCGATGACTCCATAGGTTGGGTTGGTCCAACTTCCATGCAGGAGGCCCTCTCCAACATCAGTGTTTTCCCAGAGGAGCTCGCCGGTGTTCTTGTCGAGGGCGATGACGTTGGGAGAGAACGGAGACGGGATGTTGACATGACCTTCGTCCACGCCATTGCTCGTCACAGTGAACAACACATCACCGATAACAAGCGGCGAGCCGGTGGCGAGGTTGTGCGGGAACACATCGAGCTCACCAATCATGTCGTAAGACCAAATGATGTCCCCGTCGGACGACTCGGTTCCGGTCTCATCCATGAAGGGACCATCGTTGCCATTGCTGAGTCCGTTGGCGTCCAGACACACGACGTGCGCTTGGTTGGAGACATACCAGACGCGGTCGCCCTGGACGAAGGCCGTCGAGCAGACACCCTGTAGGGGCCAGTCGTTGACCCGGCCCGCCGACAGCTTGTCGTGCACCATCTGCCAGACGAACTCACCGTTCGCGGCGTCAAACGCCATCAGCACGCCCATGTCGCCGTCATACGCGGGGTTGCGGACACCTTCGTTGTTGGTGCCGACATAGACCTTGCCGTTGGCCACCACGGGACCGCCGTAGGCCTGTGAGCCGACCGGTTGTGTCCACAGGATGTTCTCGCCGGTCCGCGGGTCCCAGCTCTCGGGCACACCCGTTTCGTCCGACACCATGTTGCGAGACGGTGTATTCCCGAACATTGCGATTTCGTCTTGAGCCGCCGCTCGACCCGTCGTTCCGATGACGACGAGGCTGACCAATACGAGGTGCGTCACACGCTGTCGAGTCATTGGTTCTCCACCACACTGACGTTGTCGAAGTAGATGTCGATCGGAGAGTAGCCGATGATGCCGGGGCTCCCACTATCATTCGGGAGCGGGTCCTCCACGGTAATCGTCCAATCGGAGGGTTCGTCGTCCTCGGCCGGCCACACCTTGCCGCGGATGAGACCCCGGCCGCTCTCCACGTCCACCCTGAGCTTTAGCCGGTACCACGTATCCGGTTCCCACGAGAAATCGATTTCCTCTCGGATTCGAAGCTCGGCCGCCCACGACTGGATCTGAATCTTCTGCCGGTTTCCTTGCAGGTCCATCGTGTAGCCGCTGTTGATCAGACCGATATCTGGGCGCCGGCGACCGCGCTGGGTCGAGAGCACATCGACCTGCACGGTGTAGTCGCGCATGTCAGCGGGGCCCATGTAGATGGCGTGGCGATGGATCCCAGTGCGTGAGGCACCTTTTCGGAAGACCTGATTGCCCGCCAGATCTTCGACTGCCAAGCTTCCACCCCCGCCGATCCAGTGAGGAGGTCGCCCGCTCTCGAAGTTTTCCGACCACGGCAGGGGCGCGTAGAGCCGGACCTGCGCGATCGCGCTCAGCGTCCCCACCGTGGCCGTGACCGTGCTTGCCTGATTCGCGGCCCGGGCATCGGTCGAGAGGACCCCCTCTGGGGAGATGCCACCGCCGGCGAGGCTGTCGACAGCCCACGTGGCATCGCGAGCACCGAGGAACCGGCCGATCGCGTCATACGCCCGAACCTGGAACGCTACCGTATCGCCAGCCGAGGCGATGACTTCTGCGGGCACGACCTGCAGGGTAGCGGCGGTGTCGGTGGCCTCCGCTTCGGCGTCGAGCTCGGGAGCCGAGCCGGTTGCTGCCATGAAGGGGGCGCCCGGGTCTCCGATGCAATAGATACCGGATTCGGCCGTCACATAAAGGCGTCCATAGCCGATCGCAAAAGACCCATAAATCTCGGCGTTTCTCCCATCCTCGACCTGGAGCTCGTCGTGGTCGAGCTCGGTCGCCCCGTCCGGCCCGGGCTGGAGAATACGTATGTTGCCGTTGGTCTCTGTGATGAACAACTTCCCGTCGGCCCACACCGGTGAGGCTTTGCCAACGGTGCCAACACTTTGATCCCACTCAATCGCACCGGTGGCCGCGTCGAGCGCGAACAGATTGGCCGAGTTGTCAATGACGTAGAGACGCCCCTCGTGAATGAGCGGTGACGAGAATCCGACCGCCATCTCGTCGGCGCGCCATTGCTCGTGCGTGGTGGTGACGTCGCCGGTCCCGGTCGCGTCGATCGCGACCACCCGCCCCATGACGGTCGTGTCGATGTTCTCCTCGCTATGCGCGACATACACGGTGTTGTCATCCAACACGGGTGAAACGTTGATGCCACGCTTGCTGAGATGGAACTCCCAGACCTTTTGGCCGGTGCGGGCATTGAGCGCGTAGATGTGCCCGTCGGCATTGCCGTCGATCCAGAGCCGCTGTCCGTCGACGACCCCGATGACGCCGACCGACTGCGTGTTCATGTCGGCCACGTTGCCACCCGGTGTCGAGCTCCACCGCACTTCGCCCGTCATCTTGTCGAATCCAAAGTAGCGATGACGAGGGGGACCGCCGAGATTGCCCCACCCGGCGCCGATGATGCTCAGCAGGAGCTGGTCTTCATCGACGAGTGGGGTAGAAGTCCGTCCACCATACCCAGATGCCCGACCCAGTTCCTCGGCGAGCCGCCAGCTCCAGACGATGGAGCCGTCGCGGTCGAAAGCGTTGAAATGGCCGTCGATGTTCATTGCGTAGAGATAGCCGGTGTCTGGGTCGCCTGTGACGCTGCCCCAGCCCACGCGGTTGAACGGCACGGTCGTATTCAACACGTTGAAGTTGTGCTGCCAGAGCTTTTCGCCGCTCTCGGCGTTCCAACAGGCGACCACCTCTTGTTCGTCGACACCGTCGCCCGTGCGGCCGTTGGCACACACGCGGCCGTCGAACACGGCCGGGGTCGACCGTCCGACCCACTCATCCGACCAGACGAGGTTTTCGCCGTCGGGTGACCAGCTCGAGACCAGACCGGTCTCATCCGATACGCCGGTTCGGGCGGGTCCTCTCCAACTGGGCCAGTCATTGGCCACGGCCGGGCCGGCGAGACCCAGTAATAGTCCCACCAAGATCGCCGCGGCCACCCCTCGCCGAGAGTCATGTGCAGCCGTGTTCATACCGATAATCCTCACTGAAGATGGAAATCGCAGCCAGATAGGCCCCAAGGCCACCAAAACAAGCCACTATACTACATGCCTCCTAGTCAAGCTGCGCCTCAAGAAGACCGGGCGCCTAGGGTGAAATCCCGCGTCGCACCGAGAGCCTGGCGTGGTGCAGCCGGAGTCGGCCAATACAAGACGCGACGAAGAAGCAACTGTGTGTTTTCGACCGAGCAGTCAGTCCGGCCGGGATTCAACGTCGCTCGAATGCCGAGGGGCATTTACCCTGGGCTAGCTCGCGCGAGCGCCCAGAACAGGCCGGTGAGGGCGATGACGCCAGAGACGGGCATCACGACACGCGGGCGATACCACGCGCGATGACGACACCAGCCGACGAGGGTCAGCGCCGCCCCTATCACCAATAGCTGTCCTATCTCGATACCAAGGTTGAAACTCACTAATCCGAGCCCCTGGTGCTCGGTCGGGAGTCCCAATTCGCGAAGGATCTCCGCGAATCCCAACCCATGGAGTAACCCAAAGCCAAATACCACAGCTGGCCGCCAAGGCATGAGTCGACTGGTGACCAGGTTCTCGACGGCGACGTATACGATCGATAACGCAATCAGCGGTTCCACGATACGGGCGGGCAGCGAGACAACCTCGAAGACCGCGAGAGATAGTGTCACGGCATGGGCGAGGGTAAACGCCGTTACTTGCCATACGAGCGCACGAAGTTGTGTGCTTAGCAAGAACAATCCCAAAACGAATAGGATGTGGTCGAGACCGCGTGGCACGATGTGCACGAGCCCGAGCCGAAGATACTGGCGGGCCAGCGCGGGCCCGGATGGGGGCTCGACCGGCCCCACCAACAGAAAGGGGTCGCTCCGGGCACCGCGCTCGAGCAGGGCCCGATGCGTCACGTCCCGTGCCTCGTCTCGGATCACGAGGTCGACCTCGGAAAATGCACGCGAGGCGAAGAACTCAAGCTCCATGGCTCCTTCCGGAACCACTCCCTCGAGACGTGCCGTCACCCCTAGCACGGTGGGGATGTCAGCCTCGGTGGCCGCCGGGGTGCCATAGTCTGGAAACGTCACCTTGAATGGCTCCGGTCGGTCGTCGAAGCGAAACCGTACACGTCGCTCGAAGAGACGTCTCACGCCCTCGACCTGCTCCGGAAATTCGGTCGCGGTCATGGCCGTGAGTTCCGCGGCGAGTCCCGCATCGTCAGCACCAGGGGGAGCACCCAAGGCCAGCGCGTCAAGGTCCACGATGAGCTCGGCGACGAAGGTCCCATCTCCGGGCAGAAGCACTGTCGTGCCGGTGACCGTCATGGGGTGAGCGTTGGACCGCACCGCGAGAGCACAGAGGACCATGCACACCGATGTCTGCCACCGCAGTCTTCGCATACGGCTATCCTACGCTAGTGTCGTGTAAACGTGAGTTGGTGCATACGTTCCGTTTTGAAGCATGCCTGGTGAAACCCTCGCCCTGACGTTGCTCGCGTCCGCTAAGTTGATGACCGACGTGGGCATCGTGTGGCTGGTCGGGGTCTCCGTCTTTCGGGGGCTGGCGTTGGGCGCGGGACGGAGGGGAGACCTTGGGCTGGAACGACGCCTGGTCCGGCAGGCGGGTCTCGCACTCGGACTGTTGTTTATGGCGTCCGCCGGCCGGTTGTATGCCCAGACCTATTCGTCCTTTGGCCTCGACGAGCCGGTGACCGCTGCTTTGCTTCGTCTCGTGGCCGAACAGACCCGGTGGGGAGAGCGGTGGATCTGGCAGAGCGCGGCGGTTGTGGCGGCGGCTCCCGTGGTGGCCATCGCGGTGATCGGAGTGTCTTGGGCGTGGTGGCTTGTGGCCATCGCCACCGTGGGCATCGTCGTGACCTCTCCAATGACGGGACACGCGTTGTCGTATTCGGATGGGGCGTTCTGGCCGATGACGCTCCAGATTGTCCATTTGGCGGCGGCCGGTGCCTGGCTGGGCACGCTCCTCGTCCTCGTGACGGAAGGGCTTCGCCCGGTCATTTCGACGGGGACAGACGTGGTTGGGCTCGTGGCGCGGTTCTCGGGTGTTGCGTTGGTGGCGGCAGGCGCGGTGGGACTGACCGGGGTTCTGACCGCGTGGTTCTATGTCGACCATCTGCCACAGCTGTGGCAGACCGCCTACGGTCGTGTCCTGTTGGTGAAGACCGGGCTTTTCGGTCTTACGGCGCTGACGGGTGCCTATAACTGGAAGGTGGTGCGTCCCGCGTTGGGGGCGCCGGCGGGGGTCGCCCGGCTCCGGCGCTCCGGCGCCGCCGAACTCGCGGTCGCGGTTGTGCTTCTCGCGGTCACCGCGTGGCTCGTGCATCTCCCGATGCCACACGAGTAGTGCGTGGTGGCTGCAGGGTTCGGCGCGACGCGAGTTAACGCTGGCGTATCTTCACCCGATAGGGCCGACCATTGCGGAGGAAGTTGACGACGGTATCAGCCGAGTCCGCGATCAAGCTGAGACGTGCCGCGGTTTCAACGTTTTCCTCGACATTCACGCCACCGACCCGGTACACCAAGTCGCCAGGCTGAAGACCGGCGATTTGGGCCACACTGTCAGGCACCACCGCGGTGATGAGTACCCCTTCTCGCCGCTGGAGGTTATCTGGTTTGAGACGTTGGGCCAAGGCGTCGGTCGGGAGAGCGTCACAAATTGCGATTCCAATGTCAACGACACGACTCGACCCGGGGTTGGTACAGATATACAGCGTGTCGGTCTGGGCTGTCGCGGGCACTGGAGTAACGGCGAGGAGGATCGCTAGGACCCCGATGGTGAGCCCTGTCGGAACGATAACCATACAAGCAGTATACGTTGTGCTTCGTTGTGGCTAGCGCCCGTCACGCGAATTGCGGCACCCGGCCCGGCGGATACCTCGGCATCGGCTAGCCTGGGAGCCTCGTGCGCGGGCCGGTAATCCGTTACGCTGAGGGTCGTATGACACCGTTTCCCATTTCTCGCATGGTTTTTGTCCTCGCGTGGTGTGTCATTGCCGTGGCTCACCCCGTGACCGCAGCACAGGCCCCGACCGTACTTGTCGACCGATTCGCCCAGCTGGCGCTCGACTGTGTGCACCGCGAGTATCCAAACAAGATCGCGCACGTGCTCAACAGCGACGATGATGTCCAGCCGCCCCGTGATTTGACCCCCGCGTTCTTCGGATGTTTCGATTGGCACTCTGCGGTGCACGGTCATTGGCTGCTTGCTCGTTTGGCTCGGATGTATCCCGAGACGGAACTCGCTGACGCCGCAAGAAACGCGCTTGGGCGAAGTTTGACTCTGGGGCACATCATCGGCGAGGTGCGTTACTTCCAGGCTCCGGGTCACGCTGGATTCGAACGGCCATACGGGGCCGCCTGGTTGCTCCAACTCGCGGCCGAGATCCGAGAATGGGATGCTCCCGAAGCACGTCGTTGGCAGACGGCGCTGACGCCACTCGAGACGGTTGTTTCGCTGCAGATCAAAGAGTGGCTTCCGAGGCTGACCCACCCGATACGGGTGGGCGAACACTCTCAAACGGCGTTCGCCTTTGGTCTTGCCTACGATTGGGCGCTCGTCGCCAACGACGCCGATATGATCGTGCTCCTGCAGACGCGGATCGAAGACTACTACGCGGATGACACGGCGTGCCCGCTTGGTTACGAGCCCTCCGGACATGACTTTCTCTCACCATGTCTGGCCGAAGCGGATCTGATGCGTCGCGTACTTGATTCGACGCGCTTCTCGGAGTGGCTGGGTCGTTTTCTGCCAGAGATTCCGGGCGATGGCCAAGCAGATTTGCTCGTGCCGGCGGTCGTCAGCGACGCGAGTGACGGCAAGCTTGCTCACCTCGACGGGCTCAATCTGAGCCGCGCCTGGATGCTGGAAGGTATCGCGAGTGGGCTGGCGGACGATGACGTTCGGCGTCACGCGCTCCTCGGCGCCGCGGCCCGTCATCGCGTGGCGGGTCTACGGGCCGTGACCGGAGAGCACTACGAAGGCGGTCACTGGCTGGGGACCTTCGCGACCTATCTGGTAACCGAGCGCGGTTTTCGCTAGCGCACCAAGCCGTGTCGCTGACCAAGCGCATCGAGCCCGTCCTCGGTATCGGCGTGGACCCTATCGCCCCCCTCGAGCTCGAAGAATCGCGGTTGACGCTCTGATGATTCGGGCCCAAGTTGGCGCATGGTCTCGGTGTCATACATACGGCCATTAACCATCGTGTAAGCGACCCGGTCGGAGAGACGGAGATTCTGTAACGGATTCCCGTTGATGATCGCCATCTCGGCGAGTTTCTCCGATTCAAGGGAGCCGATCTCGGTGTCCATACCCAGATAGCGCGCGCCCTGAATGGTCGCCGACCGGGGCGCTTCCCACGGTGTGAAACCGCCCTGTTCGAGCATCCACATTTCCCAGTGCGCCGCCAGACCTTCACGTTGACCATGGGCGCCGACGTGCACCGAGACTCCACGGTCGAGGAGCTGTTTGGTGAGCTTCGCACCCACACATGGTTGTAATGGTTCTCGGGCGCTTTTTTGCGTCTCGTGGCCACCGGTTCGACCCGGGCGCGTGGGGAATAGCGCATCAGGCGCTCGTGCTCCCACACGTGGCTTGTCTTTTACCAGAAGAGCGCTCCGGAGAGTCCTCCAAAGGCGACACCGCGGGTGGGGTATAGCCGACCGATGTTTGTGACCAGGGTTGCAGCACATCGTCACATGCGTGCTTGAGCGGGAGTGAACACTCAATCCCGGTATGACCGTCGGCGATCATGGTCATGTTGTGCATGAACTTCATGCCTGCTTCCGGCACCACCCGCATGCCGAGCTCGCGCCCGGCGGCCACTATCTGCAGCCGTTGAGTCCGTCCACGTTGCTGTGCGCGGTTGACCGTCACGGTCCCGACGTCTTTGAGACGTTGTAGATGAAAACGCGCGTGCTTGAGGCTATCGACACGAGCCGTCGAGCCCTCTTGGGCGTCGGTTGGGGTGGACACGGTGGTCAGGACTCCTGGGACCGCGACAAGCCGGCGACTCACACAGCACCAGCTCATCGAAGTACCTTTCACCAGATGTTGGTTTGCCCCGTGGAGCGCCAGAGGGATTCCGCTCTTGGCGTCAGCTTGCGAGTGAGGTGTCTTGACCAGTGGCCTCGCGCCACAGCACACGTTCGGCCCGGTCGAGGAGCCCCTGGAGACCGGTGCGGTGAAGGGCGGAGACCGCGACTCCACCCTGGCGACGGGCTAACGCCGTACCCTCGCCGCGGTCCAGCTTGTCGATTTGATTGAAGACCAGGAGCTCGGGCGCCTCGATGCCGATGTCGCGAAGTACGCCACGGACTGCGTCGATCCGTCGGTCGATCTCACCGGAGGATGCGTCTACGACATGGAGCAAAAGAGAGGCATCGGCGAGCTCCTCGAGCGTCGCACGAAACGCCGCAACGAGATCGGATGGAAGGTCACGGATGAATCCGACGGTGTCAGTGATGATCACTTCTCGCTCGCGGGGGAAGCGCAGCCGTCGTGACGTGGGGTCCAGCGTCGCGAACATCTTGTCGGCAACGTGCACCTCGGTCTTGGTCAACGCACGGAGCAGCGTGCTCTTCCCCGCGTTGGTGTAGCCAACGATCGAAAGTACCGGGACATCCCGGCGGCTTCGTCGCTGGCGCCGGTTGGCTCGTTGTCCGGCAAGCTTTTTCAACTCCTTTTCAAGTCGCGTCACGCGATCGCGAGTTCGACGCCGGTCGACTTCCAATTTCGTCTCGCCCGGTCCGCGACCGCCGATGCCGCCGGCGAGTCGAGAGAGCGACACCTCTGCCCGCTGCGCGAGTCTGGGGAGCAGGTATTTCAGCTGGGCCAGCTCGACCTGGAGCTTCCCGTCTCGGGTGGTTGCGTGTTGAGCGAAGATGTCCAAGATGAGCTGGGTGCGGTCGATCACCCGGAGCTCCATACGTTCGGCGAGGTTGCGGGCTTGGGTGGCGGTCAGGTTCTGATCGACGATGACTAGATCGACATTGCGCTGAAAAGCCCGGATCACCAGGTCTTGGAGCTTTCCCGAGCCTAATACTGTCTTCGGGTCCACGCGCGGCCGATTCTGGGTGACGACGTCGACGATCGTGACCCCGGCTGAGTGCGCCAGCTCCCGGAGCTCTGCGACATGGATCTCGAGGTCGTGCGCACTCCGACTCGCGGTGACCGAAACAAGGATGGCACGTTCGCCCTCGCCAATTTCCTCTTCCGTCGTGACCCGCGCGAGCTCTGCTTCACGTTCGCGTATCCACTCCTGGAAATTCAGGGTGAGAAGCCCGGGCGGAGTCGAGTCGAGAAACTCGACACCGTCGTCCGGTTCTTCGGCGTGCCCCAGAGCGGCGGTGTGGGCCAACGTGGGAAGACCGTCTGTGTCGACACCGATACTGACCATGGCGTCGAGTCGGAGGAGGCGCAAGTCAGTCGTGTCGTCGCGGGTGAGCCCCTCGTGGCTGAGGTGGGTATGCAGACACCGGAGGCCACGCAGTCGTCCCCGACCGGCTCGCAGTCGACCCCAGTCCGGCAACTGGATGGAGTGGGCCGTCCCTACCATCACGTGCTGAACCTGGCCGCGACGATCGAGTAGGACTCCGACCTGCCGTCGGGTTTCGTGGCTCAGTTCGGTGAGGTGCCGTGCGATCTCCTGGGTAACGAGCCGGTCGGCGGGCACTCGGCGCCGGAACAGACGCTCGAGTTGACGAACCTGGTTCGTCTTAAGCCCGCTCGTATTGCCAAAGACTTCGATGGGAGATCTCCCGATGACTACCGTGGGGGAAGCCGCGGGACACTTTCCGCAGCGAATCCCCGGTAGGTCTCCCGTGCCTCATCAAATTGGGCAAATACATGAGCGCGCTCGTGGTCCGACCGCCATCCGGGCCAGGCGTCGGCCATCTCTTGCAGTTTATCGATCCACCGCAAGGCGTAGTCGGCCGCGTCTGCGTTCCGGATCGGTTGCTCACCGACCTCCAACCACACCGGGTTGGTGAAGGCCTGCACATACGTGACATCCATCGGGAACCGCTCCTCTGGGATTCCCTCGGCGCGGAGGTGGCACCACCCGCTACGGGTGACCCGCTGGCGCAGGGCGAAGCGCACCGACCGTCCGTTGTCGCCCACCGGGACGCTCTGTGCTGTCTCCCCGTCGCACACGATAAAGACGCGGTTCAGTGGGGTGACGGAGCGTACGTGGCCGACAATCTCGACGTCATCACCCAGACGGCTGAGTCGCACGGATTCTCCCGGTATCCGGCCATTGACGGTGAATTCGAGCAAGGGTCCTGAAGAGACGAACGTGTGACCGGCTCGGAGTCCGTCGAACCAGGCATCCATGTCCATGCCGCTTGCACCGGTGTGGACATAGGTGCGCACCGATCCCACCAGTTTGGATCGGTGAAGGTTGCTGATCGAGTCTTCACCACCGGTGGCCGTTACGCGGAGTCCATTGTTCCAAACAGCGTAGACCGGAAAGAATCCGGCTCGCGCCGCGTCTGACCACTCGACGGCGTCGGTGGTACCGAGTGCGGCATCGACGATAAACCCCTTTCCGCCGCCCAGGGTGCTGTCCAATGGGTCATCTTCACCTGTGAACGCGTGCACGTATCCGACGGTCGCGCCCTGTGCCTTGGCCTTTCGAAACATATCCGTGTTGCTCGGATAGAGGCTCTCGATGGCGGTGCCTTCGTAGCCCATCGTGAACGGCGACAGCAGGTGGTCGCGCATGCCAAACATGAAGACATGGCCGTAAAAGGGTGGACGATACTCCTGTCCCACGACGACGAGGTGCTCGGGGGTTGAGGTCGAGTGCGGCCCGCCTCCCGGCTCGAAATATTGGTAGTCGAGAATTCGGTTGTCCTTGTTGGCGATCTGTTCAAGCACGAGATCCTGGTCTTCCGCCTCGGACATCATGATCAGGTTTTCAAGGGTGTTGTGCAGATTACCGCCGTAGTTGGAATGGACGTGGGTCGAGGCGCTATACCACCCTTCGGCCGCCATATCGGCGAGACGGTCCAGTTCGACCGTGACCTCTGTGGTTTCCCCTTCCGTGATTTCAGCAACGGCGGTAGCAGGGAAGAACTCGAATCCCTTGACCACGGTCAGATTCACGGGGCCCACTGGCAGCTCCAGGCTGAACGCTCCAGGGGTATGGAAGATGTGGTCGCCCCTGGCGCTGACCCTGGCGTACGCGTCCGCCGGGGCATAGAACTTACCGTCCGAGGCGGTGAGATGGATTCGCGACCCAGTTCGTGTGCCCGTCTCCGTCGTCAGCGTTTGAACCGACAGCGTTCCCATCGGTCGTTGCCACTGGCGCTCGGTAATCGCGACCTGACGAATCTCGCCGCCATGGGTCTCGAGCAGCGCGAGCTGGGGCAACCCCCCCGCATTGCTGATAAACGCGATCCACTCATCGTCGGGTGACCACCGTGGGTGGAAGGCGTCGTGTTCAAAGAACGTTAGTTTGTAAGGCTCTCCCCCGCTGGTGGGTTGCACATACAGGTTGTTGAACTGATCGGCGGCGCCCCGCGTGGAGGAGTACACAAACCGACGACCATCGCTCGACACGTCCGGTCGTGTCCGATACAAGGTCTGCTCCCGGAGCACGATGGTGGCGTCGGCGATGCCATACTCTCCGGTCGGCACGCGAAGCGTGTAACCGGACCCGAGCGCGACGTCCCGATTCGAGACCAGCAAGAGCTCCTCCCCATCGGGGAGCCACGTCGGTGTCGTGTGCATGTCCCAGGGACCGAAATAGAGACGGCTCCGGCCGAAGTTGTTATCCCTGGTGATGGGCATGTCGTCACCCGCCCACTGGCCCGCCTCGATGGCTCGTACCGACACGTTGAAATAGCCATTTGGGCGTGTCGACACATACACCAGCCGGTCGCCGTCCGGCGAGAACTGCGGGTCTGCGTAGACATGCTGGTCGTCGGTCAGCGGCCGTGTGGTGCCGGTGGCCACCTCGAGCAGCTCCAGCTGCACACGGTGTCCGTCGTAGTCGGCCGTATACACAATCCACGCGCCGTCCGGGGACCAATCCGGGGACGAGTGGTAGGCCTCGGGGCTATAGGTGAGCTCGGTGGCGACGCCTGATTTTGGGTCAACCCTCCAGATCGAGCCGTGCATCGCCACCGCGATCGATGCCCCATCCGGAGCCCAGCTCGGTGCCCACGGGGTAGAACTGGGAGACGGAGGGAAGTAGAAATTGTGCATGTAGTTGCCGCCGTGCCCGGAAGCGGGGTAGCGGGCCGCCTGTGCCCGGGCCTCAACGCTGTCGCCGAGGATGAGAAGACAGACCAACAGCACCTGCGCCACACGTGACATCGGGGACTCCATCAAGGTCGCTACCATGCCGCCCGCATCCCGTCGCGGTCGACACGTTCGCCGCCGAGATAGACCGCCGAGATCTGACGGGTGTTGCTGATGCCATACATGGGGTTCGCGTCGAGCACGAGGAAATCAGCGCGTCTTCCGGCGGCGAGGAGTCCGGTGTCGACACCGAGCACCTCGGCGGGTACGCTCGTGGCGGCCTTGATGACGTCGGCCGGCGACAGACCTGCGGTGGCGATCAATTCCAGCTCACGATGCTCGGTGTAGCCCTGGAGGTGGTCCTGTACGCCTGTGTCGGCTCCCAAGACCAGCCTGGCGCCGGCGTCAGCGAGCTTCTTGAGACTGCGTTCCATCGCCGCGTAAGATGCGCCCGCCGTCTCGGCCGCCTCGTCCGAGCGGTTCTCAAACGACTCCCGGATCCGAGCCAGGACGTCAGGCGCGGCCGATTCCGCGAGGAGTGGGTCATCGACCCAATCGGGTGGCGTGGCATGACGACCACGTTCCGAAATACTTAGATTCGGCATCACAAACACATCATTCTCGACGATGGCCGCCACGAGATCGTCGTCCATCTCCATGTCGCGCGGAAGATGGGCAAAGCCGTCCACGCCGGCCTCGACCAGCTCGCGGGCGTCTTCCTGATAAAAGATGTGAGCGATGACCTGGAGCTCGTGCTCGTGGGCTGCTTCGATGATGGCGCCGTACAGATCGGTCGTGAGCTTGTCCACCGAGCCGCCGCGGTCGTCCACCCAAATCTTGACGAAGTCGGCGTCGGTGGTGGCGATTTCAGCCACCTGGGCGCGGGCCTCTTCTTCGGTGGACGCGCCAAACGCGGTGGGGCGCATGGTGGCGGCCCCCGGTCCGGCATCGGGGCGCGCGATGCCACGAAACGCTGTGTGCAATCTGGCTCCCCCGAGCGTGCCCGCCTCCTGCTCCGCCCGGATGTCGAACGCCAGCTCACCCGGGTCGGTCCCGAGTGACACGATCGTCCCGATGCCGTAGTAGGCGTAACGGTTGAGCTGGTCGGTGATGTTCTCCCGGGTGTAGTTGGCGTTGTCGAAGCTGAGTCCCTGATTGAAGCCGACGTGTCCGTGCAGGTCGACCAACGTCGGCATGACGGTCTTTCCGGTCAGGTCCACGACCGTCGCCCCGTCCGGGATCGTCACGTTAGCGGCTAATCCCACCGCGGTAATTCGTCCCTGGTCAACGAGAAGGACACCGCCGCCGACGGGAGGGCCTCCGTCGCCGGTGATCAGTGTGGCTCCCTCATAGGCCACCGCTGTGCTGACAGGCTCCTCCGGGACCTCGCCGCCACAGGCGGCAGCGACGACGAGGCCGGTGAGTGTCAGAGAGCAAATGAGCGATCGGGTCTTCATCATGATGGTGACGCAGTTCTGAAAACGATACAGGTTGATTTAATGATCGTTGTAGTCGAAGAGGTCGATTATATGTCGTTTGTTCGGCGTCCAACTTCACGGGCAAATTACGGTTAGACGAAGAAGGCCCCGAAGGCGCTGACGCCAGCGGGACATTTAGCGCAAGAGATCAAAGAGATAACTGTATTTCACGGTGAAGGTACGACCGCTCGCCAGAGAGGGAGTAAACCGAGATCCGAGCGCGTCGTCGAAATACTGGACGTCGTTGTAGACGACAAACAGACCGGTGTTCGCATCCGACAATAGTCCGAACCGGAGATTCGATGACCAGAGATTGGCGCGGTCGTTGTACTGCACTAATGCTTGGAAGAACATGCGGGTCGTAAAAGAATACGAGGCCCGCAGTCGAACCAGATTGGTGGTGAAATTTCCTGCAGGTAGCCGTAAATCGTTATAACTCCACTCAATCACCGAATTAAACGTCTCGCCAACCCGGGCTGCAATCGACGGCGTCAACGTGACCCGCTCACCACCGAACAATCCCCCGACGACCGTATCGATGTTGAAACTGACCGGAGCACCCAAATTGGTGTTGCCGGCAATCTGGACTTCCTTGTGGTCATAGGTCCCAGGCGCCACCACCACACCTGGGTAGATTTCGAACGGCGCAAACACCCCTTCGCGGGTGATATTCACGCCGGTGTGAACCTCATACCCATTTCGCCACTCGATATGATTATCGATGTGGGTGAACTGGCTTTGCTGTCGACCCGTCTCAAACTCGAACACAGTGTTATGCGAGACATGGGGTCGAAATTCGTGAACCCCCATGAAGTTGTCCGGGCGCAATGTCGTGTACACCGTGCCGTTCATCCGCCGATAGCTCTCCCTGGCAAGAAACCCCACCTCAGGGTTGAAATTTGGCGCCACTTCCGTGAAACCGATGCCCAAACGCGCTTGTTCCGACTGGTGTTGAGCACTAAACGCGTAGGCGTGCGCGTCCGATGTCGGCCGATCTGGGGACTCCGTGCCTGCAACAAACCCGCTGACGATGCCTCCTTCGCCAATGCCCCAGCGTCCGTCCGCAGCGTAGCTCCGGTTGTAGTCGTCGTCCCCAGCCAGGTTACCGGTTGCCTGTCGGTTCACGAACATGGCGCCGATGTTTGATCGATTGGGGAGATCTTGCCGGATGCGGCCGACGGTGAAATTCTGTCGTGGAGTACTGGTCGCCTCAACAGCAGCGGTCTGCATATTCAGGAATCCAACATTGGTATTTGCCCCGATTTTCCCGGAGAGTCGCCCGCCACCCACTATCGGAACCTGACCGCCGGATTCACTGAGTCCAATGCGCCGGCTGAAAAATACGTCAACTGCCCCTGATTGCCCCACAGAGAACAGTCCGGCGTTTTCTAGAAAGAAAGGTCGCTTTTCCGGAAAAAACAGCGTGAAACGGTCAAGGTTAACCTGTTCATCGTCGACCTCGACCTGAGCAAAGTCAGTGTTGTAGGTCAGGTCGAGTGTCATGCTTGGGGTAATGCTGTATTTGAGATCGGCACCCAAGTTGCCAGTTTCGTTACTACGGGCCGTCCCTCGTAGCGACTGTCCGAGCACATATGGCGTGAACTGCAAGTTCCGCTGCGGGGGCACCTCTACCGCTTGGAGCTCACCCGCAAGCGAGATCCGGTTGATGTTCCATTGCCGCGGTAACGGTGACCAATAGACCTGCTCATTCTTGGCCCGAATGTTCCGTTGAAAATTCACGCCCCATGTCTGCATAGTGGCCCGTGGGTATCTGAGCGTGCGGAAGGGAATGGCGATTTCCGCGGTCCATCCAAAGTTGGTCACGTCCGCGGCCACCTGCCACACACCATCCCAATTAACGTTAGACCCCCCTCCCGAACCCCGTTGCTGCCGGTTATTGCTCGGGCGGCCGCTCCCGCCTCCGCCGAAGCGCCCACTCCCCTGTCCTTCGTTGATGACCTGCGCGTCGTACTCGACACCGGCGGGATTCGTCCCGAAAACGAAGCCGTTCTGTCCATCCTGATAGGTGTCGAGAATGATCTGAAAACTGTCAGTTTCGGTCAGGTCCGAGTCACGTCGACTATCGGCGACGACAATGGTGTTCGGGTCGTCGGTGTAGCACACGATTCCAAAATAGATGGTGTCATCCGTGTACACGATACGCACTTCAGTGCGTTCTGACGACGGCTGCCCCTCGAAAGGACGGCTCTGCACAAATCCGGTGGCCAGCATAGCCCCCGTGTACGCGGGGTCGTTGAGGACCTCGCCGTCCACCAGGGGGCTCGTGCCGGGTCCCGACGCGCGGACTAGTGGGAACCCCGCGGCGGTGAACTCGCGTGTCTCATCGGGGAGGGCGGTGTCGACGGGCTCCTGAGCCGATGTGGATACGGTTTGTGGAGCGGCCCAGACGAAGAGGATGAGGACAGCTCGGAAACGACGGTATGTCAGAATCATGTGGGGGCTCTGAGGGAAAGCGGTCGAGCTCAGTGTATGGAATGTATACGGCCGCCTCGCGGGAATCGTTTCGCGGGCCGATGACCGGCAGGGATGGGCGATTCGGTCTTGACCTGAGCCTCGCTCGGTAGTAATTAGGATACTGGTTATTGGCCTACTCATCGCTGCCCTTTGAGCGGGGACCCCAGGCCTGGTTCTTTTTCGGAGGACTCGCACCCATGACCTGTGACAACCGCCGTTTCGTCACCCTTGGAGGGGTCTTGGCTGTCCTCGTCTTCGCGGCGTCGGCCGCGACGGCGCAACCGCCGGACCGGTGGACCAGACCATTCGAAGGCCACCGTGTGATCGGCAATCTCTACGCTGTGGGAACCTATGACCTCGCCGTCTTCTTGATCACGTCCGATGAGGGGCACATTCTCATCAACACCGGGCTCGAAGATTCCACGGCGTTGATTCGGGGCAATATGGCGTCGCTCGGGTTCGAGCTAGAAGATATCCAAATTCTGTTGACCATGCAGGCGCACTGGGATCACACGGCCGCGCTGGCTGAGATCAAGGGGATTGCAGACGCTGAAATGTGGGCCACGGAGGGTGATGCCCG
>JAYZGM010000231.1:0-13557 GCA_036336225.1 Acidobacteriota bacterium
CTTCGGGATCCCGGTCGGAGACCAGGTAGTCCCCCTGAAAGTCATCGCACTGCTGGGAACCGGTCTCTTTCTCACGGTACGGCTCGGCTTTGTGCAGGTCCGTCATCTGGCCCACGGCTTCGCCGTGACGAGCGGTCGGTATGACGATCCCGCCGAGCCCGGTGATGTCTCTCACTTCCAGGCGTTGACCACCGCGCTATCGGCCACCGTCGGTATCGGCAACATCGCGGGTGCGGCCTGGGCCATTCACTACGGAGGGCCGGGGGCGTTGTTCTGGATGTGGATGACCGCGTTACTGGGCGCGGCCACAAAATTTTCCGAGGTGACACTGGCCCAGCGGTATCGGGACGTCCATCCCGAAACTCAGAGGCATGAGGGCACGGTAGCTGGTGGCCCGATGTACTACATCGAGCGGGGCATGGGACCGGGCTGGCGATGGATGGCGGTGTTCTTTGCGGTCGCGCTGGGCTTCACCGCATTTATCACCGGCAATGCGGTGCAAGCCAACACCTTGGCCGACACCATGGAGTCCAACTTCGGGATGCCGAATGTGGCCACCGGTCTGTTGGCGGCCGGGATCGTGGCCTCCGTCATTCTGGGCGGGATCACCCGGATCGGTCGTGTGACCGCGATCCTCGCTCCGGTCATGGCTGGGATCTACGTCTTCGGCGCGCTGCTGATCATTCTGATGAATATCGAAGCGGTCGCTCCGACGTTTGCCCTCATCATGCGTGAGGCGTTTAACCCCACCGCCGGGGTCGCCGGGACCGGCATCGGGGTCCTGCTGGTGACACTCAACTGGGGCGTCAATCGGGGGTTATTCTCGAACGAAGCCGGCCAAGGGTCGGCCCCCAGTGCCCACGCCGCGGCCAAGACCGACGAGCCCGTCTCGGAGGGAGTCGTGGGACTCGTGGAGCCCTTTATCGACACGATCATTATCGTCACCATGACCTGTTTCGTGATCATCATCACAGGAGTCCATGATGACCGGGTCCCATCCCAGCTGACGCTGTCCGGAGGTGACCTGTCTTATGTTGTGACCGGGCCTGATGGAACCCTCTCGGAAGCGGAAGCTCCAGCCACGATTCGGATCGACAGCGGACAACCAGTGACAGAATCAGGACTCGCCGTGTTCGCGTGGCACGACGTACCGGTAGAACAGTTCTACCTCGATCCAGGGCAAACGGTCCTCTTCACCGGGGTCATCGCGCCGGGAACTGGTCTGGCCACCGCTGACGACGGCGCCAGCTACGACATCCTCTATGGTGATGCGCCGGAGGGCGGCGCACCGTTGACCCAGCTAGGCTTCCAGCGAGGGCTCGCGCCCCTCGGCAGTTGGGGCGGTTCGATCGTCGTGTTGTCGGTCATCCTGTTCGCCATTTCCACGGCGATCTCGTGGTGCTACTACGGCGACCGATGCGCCGCGTATCTCTTTGGGGCGAGGGCGATACTCCCTTACCGACTGGTATATGTCGGTATGGTCTTCCTGGGCACGCTGCTCGCCCCGGCCGCCGCGTGGGATCTCGGTGACATCGCGCTTGGCATCGTGATCCTACCCAACCTGCTGGCCCTGGTGATCCTGTCAGGACAAACCCGCTCGTTGATGGATAGCTATTTTCAGCGGCGACCCTGGTTGTCTCAACCGGACAGTCAATAGGCGCCCCCCGGTTCGCATTCGCAGATGCCGTGCACGTGTAGGGCTCACACATTCGGGGGGGCCAGTGCCTCCAGGTAGTGCCGGGCTCGCGTGGCGGGGCTATTTCCGACGAGCAGGTCAGAGATGACGGCCACCGACGCGGCGCCAGCCGCAATAACCTGCGGCGCGGTCTCCAACGTGATCCCACCGATGGCGACCACGGGACGGACTCCCGCCAACCGGGCCGTCCGGGTCACCGAACCGAGACCCACCGCCGCATACCCGGTGTCTTTTGTCGTGGTCTCATAGACGGGACCCACGGCAAGATAGCTCACCGGCAGTTGGAGGGCCCTCTCGACCTGGTGGTGGTCATGGGTGGACAGTCCGATCGTCGCCGCGGTCCCGAGCAGGGTTCGCGCCGGTCCCACCGGGAGGTCCTCCTGTCCCAAATGGACCCCGGCGGCACCGACCATCAGCGCAACGTCGCACCGGTCGTTCACCAGGACCTGAGCCCCGGTCGGACGTGCCAACTCGACGATCTCCTGACACCAGGCACACAGCGTGGCGGTCGCCACCCCCGGAGCCCTGACCTGGAGGAGCCTGACGCCAGCCTCGAGATACGCCTTGGCCAACTCCGGAGGGGTCCAACCGGCCCTCCGAGAGACTTCGGCATCGACCACGGCATACAAACGCGACACACGGGTCTCGGTCTCTCTCATCGCGGATACAGGGACTAAGCTCGGTCGGCGATCAGCCGATCGAGAAATGTCGTTGTCACTCTCCCGTCGAGAAAGTTCGGGTGGGAGAGTATCTCTTGTAACAGCGGAATCGTCGTGTCGACCCCCTTGATGGACGTCATACTCAACGCGCGACGCATCCTAGCGATCGCTTCGTGACGGTCGCGGCCTTGGGCCATGACCTTGGCGAGCAGGGGATCGTAAAAGGGCGAGACCATCCCTCCAACCTCGGCCGCGGTGTCCACCCGAACCCCCGGTCCACCAGGCAGGGTCAGGACCGTGATGGCTCCCGGGCTCGGCGCCAACGTCTTCGGATGCTCGGCGGTGATCCGGCATTCGATCGCATGACCCCGTGGCGCAACATCCTGCTGCTGCCACCCAAGCGACTCCCCGGCCGCAATCCGAATCTGCTCCTTCACGACGTCCACGCCGGTCACCATCTCGGAGATCCCGTGCTCCACCTGGACGCGAGCATTTGCTTCCATGAAATACTGACGCCCCTGTGGATCACGGAGGAACTCAAAGGTGCCAGCGCCGACATACCCGACCGCTCGCACGGCCGCGGTCACGAGCTCGCCGGTCCGCCGACTCGCATCCCCGCCCACATCGACGGCCGGGGTCTCCTCAACCATCTTTTGATGTCGTCGCTGTATCGAACAGTCACGCTCGCCGAGGTGGACCACGCGTCCGCGCGAGTCGGCCAGCACTTGATACTCAATGTGTCGGGCCTGGTCGATAAAGGTCTCGAGATAAATCCGAGAGTCTCCAAACGCCGTCTCCGCCTCCCGGCGCGCGATGGGCAACGCCGCGGCCAACGCCGCGGCGTTCTCGACGACACGCATCCCCCGCCCGCCGCCACCCGCCGTGGCTTTCACCATGATCGGATAACCGATCTCGGCGGCAACGCGAACCGCGGTGTCGATGTCATTCACCGTCTCCGTACCCCTGATGATCGAAAGCCCA
Source organism: Acidobacteriota bacterium (assembly GCA_036336225.1). Classification (GTDB taxonomy): domain Bacteria; phylum Acidobacteriota; class Vicinamibacteria; order Vicinamibacterales; family UBA8438; genus JAJEEA01. The sequence goes on from JAYZGM010000231.1 coordinate 3,337, forward strand.
GCCTCGCGCATGACCTGACGCGCCTGGACTTTGTCACCGAGTTGACGGAGTACGGTCGCGGGAGGCCCGATAAATACGAGCCCCGTCTGTACGCAGGTGTCGGCAAGCTCGGCACTCTCCGACAAGAAGCCATACCCGGGATGGATCGCGTCGGCGCCGCTGACCTGCGCCGCCGACACCACGGCGGGCACACTCAGATAGCTCAGTCGACTCGGGGCTGGCCCGATGCAAATGGCGCGGTCCGCGAGACGGACGGGCAAGGCGTCGATGTCGGATTGCGAGTGGGCCACGACGGACCGCACCCCCAGCTCTCGACACGCCGCAATAATCCGAACCGCGATTTCGCCTCGATTCGCAATGAGGACGGTCTTGAACATCGGCATCCGTGTGGTAGCGCGACCGGCACCGGCCACACCCTCCTTCAACCGTCGATCTTGATGGCGAACAGCTGGGCGCCAAACTCCACCGCCTCGCCATTCTCCGCCTGGATCGCCACCACCTGCCCGGCGTAATGGGAGGTGATGTCGTTCATCTGCTTCATCGCCTCGATGATACAGAGCACGTCCCCGCGACGAACTCGGTCACCCACCTCCACGAAGGGCGTCGCGGTCGGCTCGGCGGACCGATAGAACGTACCGACCACCGGCGCGGACACGACCACGACCGACACATCGGTCGCGGTATTGTCACTGCCCCCACGAGTAACCTGGAGACTCTGGGAATCAGAGTGGCCGACTCTGGCCTCTCGTCGCAGACGCACCCGAAGACCGTCGCCTTCGAGCTCGATTTCCGCAAGGTCGTGCTCACGCATGAGCGCCGCGATCCGCGGCACGAGCGATTCGACGTCGGTGAAGTCCATGGTCAGCCCAGGGTTGTAGATCCATTACACCACGATGAGATCGAGCGACATGTCCGTCAGCAGCTCGTAACCCGTATCGGTCACGACCACGTCATCCTCGAGCCGAATGCCACCCTCGCCGGCGAAATACACACCGGGCTCGACGGTGAACACCACGCCTGGCTCCAGCGCCGTCTCCTCGGCGTCAGACTGCGCGCGTGGCTTCCCCAGTCGAGGCGCTTCGTGCACCTCGATACCCAGCCCATGCCCGGTGCCGTGACCAAACGCGTCGCCCATACCGTGGTGCTCGAGGACCGTCCGCGCCGCGTGGTCAACGTGGGTCGGTAACACGCCGGGTACCACTGCGGCGAGGGCGGCGTCGTGGGCCTCGCGGACCGCCTGGTGCCATCGTCGCACGGCCTCCGGAGGCGGACCGAGGCTGACGACCCTCGTGACATCCACACAGTAGCCATCGAGCACACCACCGAAGTCGAGGAGGACGAGGTCCCCGCTGACGAGCCGACGCGGACCCGGGCGGGCGTGGGGCAGCGCCGTGTTCGGACCGGTCGCCACGATGGTGTCAAACGCCGGCCCTTCAAAACCAGCCACCCGGATCGCCCAATCGACGTCGGCGGCGATCTCTCGCTCGGATTGGCCGGGTGTAAGACGAGAGCGGATGTCGCGCATCACACCCGCAATCCGGACCCCGGCCTCTCGAAGCGTGCTGATTTCCTCCGCATCCTTGACCAGACGTGCCATCTCGACCAGGTTCGTCGTGCGCTCGAGGTGAATCTCCGTGTCATCGAGCGCTCGGCACCACCACTCGTACTGACTCACCGTCGTGTGGGCCGCCTCGAAACCGACCCGACGGGGCCGATGACGGCGGACGAGCTCCGCGACCGTTTCCTCATATGACCGCTCGACTTCCACGAGCTCGATCGCGGCCTCGTCATGACTGTGGTCCAGGAGCTCGCGGGCCAGCGTCACATAGCGCGAGTCGACGATCAGACTGGCGGTATCGGATTGAACGAGAAGCATTCCAGCGCTGCCGCGGAACCCGGTGAGATAGAAGACATTGGGACCGTGGGTCACGAGCAGGGCGTCGAGCCGCTCGTCCACATGGGCGGTTTGAAAAGCCGCGAGGCGCGGGAAAGGGCCTCGCTTGGCAGGAGCAGACACACCTGTCTCGGACCGTCAGGGGACGATTGTGACCGTACTGGTCACCTGGCCCGTCGCCCCGGTGTTGTCGGTAACGGTAAGCGTCGCCGTATATGTTCGTAGTCGAGGTTGACATCCTGGATATCGAACGGGATGTACTGCTCCGCCTCCCAGTAGATGGACTCTGCCAGCTCGTCCTCATTCATCAGCGGCAACGTCGCTTTCTTGACGGTTACTGCGTTTCCCGAGAGTGAGGCTACGACGCCTTTTGTCTTGATGACGTTCCTGTCAAACAACTGGCGGATGACGTCCGCCACCACCCCACCGTCGATAATGGCGCCGTCGACGATGCTGTCGGGCGGCACGGACTCGCTCCCGATGGCGACGACCCTGTACCCGTTTACGGTCTGACGCAGCTCGACCGCCTTCACCGCGCTCGACCCGATATCGAGACCGACCAACGACTTTGCGCGACGAAAGAACACGGACCCTGCCTCGTTCGGCTAGAAACTCTCAGCGCGCAGGTGCGCGCGCAGGTGCCATTTGGGTTGGCCAGCCGGGAACACCACCCACCGACGGCACCGCTGGTTGCACTTGATGTATCGGTCGCGAGCACGGGAGGCTCCAGCGTGCCTTCTCCACGTCTTGACAACCTGGCTAATTACACGTAATATTTACGTTTATACCTATGGCCGTTGAGGCCACTGGGAGAAATCGTGAGGCCACTGGAGAATCGATGTCCACGTATGTTCCATCGGCTTCGAGCGTCAACCGTCACTGGCATGTGATCGACGCGGGAGAGCAAGTCCTGGGTCGGATCGCCACTGCGGCCGCTCGGCTCCTACAGGGCAAACACAAACCTCGGTACGCCCCCTTTCTCGATACCGGCGACTTCGTCATCATCACCAACGCGAAACGTGTGAAGCTGACCGGCGCCAAAGAGCAACAGAAGCTCTACCGGCATCACAGCGGATACGAGGGCGGTCTGCGCGAAGAACGCGCCAAGGTCTTACGACAGCGGATACCGGCCCGTCTTCTCGAAGAGGCGGTCCGCGGTATGCTGCCCAAGACAAAGCTCGGCAAGCAGATGTATCGGAAGCTGAAAGTTTACGCTGGGCCGGATCATCCGCATGCCGCCCAGCAACCTACCAACTTCGAGGTATCCTGACGTGGCGGCGACGACTTTCTATGGTACCGGCCGGCGCAAGACGTCGACCGCACGTGTGTTTTTGAAACCCGGCTCCGGAGAAATCGTCATTCGAGGCACGTCCCTCGAGAAACGATTCCCGTCGGAAGCGATTCGCACACGTATCACGGCCCCGTTGCAGATCGCCGAATCGGCCGACAAGGTCGACATTCTCGCGACGGCCAAAGGCGGTGGTGTCACCGGTCAGGCAGATGCCCTGAGATTGGGAATCGCCCGTGCGTTGGTGGCCTTCGACGGTGAGCTCCGTCCGGTGCTCAAGAAGGCTGGCATGCTGAGACGGGATGCACGAATCAAAGAGCGCAAGAAGTATGGGCTGGCTGGAGCACGGAAACGCTTCCAGTTCAGCAAGCGCTAACCAATTTTTTGTAGGACAGGGGACGGAGGAAGCTTGTCGATCGCCATCAAGGACCTGCTCGAGGCCGGCGTACACTTCGGGCATCAAACCAAACGCTGGAATCCGAAGATGAAGCCATACATCTTCGGAGCCCGAAACGGGATCTACATCATCGATCTCAGCAAGACCGCCGCGATGTTTGGGGAAGCAGAAGCCTTTGTCCGTGATCTCGCGGCAAATGGCAAGACGGTGTTGTTCGTCGGCACGAAACGTCAGGCCCAAGACCTCGTCGTCGAAGAGTCCAGACGGTGCGGCATGTTCTTTGTCAACCAACGCTGGTTGGGCGGCCTGCTGACGAACTTCGTTACGATTCAACGTAGCATCGCACGGCTCCGTGACCTCGAGGCCATGGCCGAGGATGGGCGCTACGACACGTTCTCGAAGAAAGAGATCGCGCGGATCGAGAAAGAGAAGCGCAAGCTACACAAGAATCTCGACGGCATCCGTCACATGGCAAAACTTCCCGACGCGGTTTTTGTGGTCGATACCCGTAAGGAGAAGATCGCCGTCGATGAAGCCCGCAAGCTGAAGATCCCGGTCATCGGCATCGTGGACACGAACTGCAACCCGGACGATGTCGACTACGTCATACCGGGGAACGACGACGCGCTGCGCTCGATTCGTTTGTTCCTCTCGCGGATCGCTGATGCGGCAATCAGCGGGCGTGGTCTGCGTGAAGGCGCGCAGGACGCGCCGGCCGGTCCCGCGGATGGCTCGGCCCCGGTGCCACCGCCGGCCGAGACCCCGCCGACTCCAACGGCGACCCCGGCCTCAGCGTAAGACCAACCGTGCCCCGACGTTCTCGTGTGCCTCGGCTCGGGGTGCGGTGCAACACCTGACAGCGCTGGTGGAACGGACAACCTGTCTTTAGAGGCGGGACAACAGGAAGCTGTCTGCGTCTAGCGGCTCGCACCGGGACCGTTCGTTCGACCAGCGCCCCCTTCACTCGGCTCGAGAGGAAGATGCGACATGGCAATTAGCGCCGCTCAAGTCAAACAGCTCCGCGACAAGACCGGAGCGGGATTCATGGATTGCAAGTTGGCTCTGGCTGAGACTGACGGCGATATCGACCAGGCGGTGACGATTCTCCGTACACGTGGCCAAGCACGCGCGGCGAAACGGTCCGGCCGAACGACGGGTCAGGGACTTGTCGGGAGCTACATCCACATGGGTGGTCAGGTCGGTGTGCTTGTCGAAGTTGGGTGTGAGTCGGACTTCGTGGCGAGAACCGATGAGTTCCAGCAGCTCACTCGTGAGATCGCGATGCACATCGCGGCGGCCAGCCCACTCTATGTGACTCGTGAACAAGTCCCGGAGACGGATCTTGAACGAGAAAAATCGATCTTTCGAGCACAGTTCGAAGAGTCGAATAAGCCGCCGGCAGTGCTTGACAAGATCGTGGAGGGCAAGATGAACAGCTACTACCAGCAGGTGGTGTTGTTGGATCAGCCATCGATCCGAGATCCCAAGACGTCGATTGGCGACCTGGTCACGGCCGCGATCGCGAAGATGGGCGAAAACATCACGGTGTCTAGATTCGCCCGGTTCAAGATCGGTGAATCCGCCGAGTGAATCTTTACTCGCCACCGTTCCGCCCGCTACGTTCACCACGTCTGACGAACCTTGCACACAGGGACTTCACGAGCCCACCGCTGGACGATCCTCCAGCAGGACCGACGCGACCCACCGCTCGGGTGGGTTTTGCTCGAGGCTGCATCGCCAGCACGCTATAATCCCGTCATTCCATGGCTGACCCGGCCTATCGTCGTGTACTCCTGAAGCTGTCTGGCGAAGCCCTGATGGGCGAGCGCTCGTTTGGCATCGACCCTGCCGTGGCGGACCAAATCGCCGGGGAAGTCGTGGACGTCCAGCAACTGGGTGTTGAACTCGCGGTCGTCATCGGCGGCGGTAATATCTTTCGGGGGTTGGCCGGGAGCGCCAAAGGCATGGACCGCACCACGGCCGACAACATGGGGATGTTGGCCACCGTCATGAACTCGCTCGCCCTCTCCGATGCGTTGGAGCGACACGGCGCCGTTACCCGCGTGCTCACCGCCATTGAGATGCGGACCGTCGCCGAACCGTTTATCCGACGTCGCGCCATACGTCATCTCGAAAAGGGACGCGTCGTCCTGTTTGCCGCCGGCACCGGGAACCCCTATTTCACGACAGACACCGCCGCGGCGCTACGCGCGATGGAAGTACGAGCCGACGTCATCATGAAGGCCACCAAGGTGGACGGTATCTTTACCGCCGACCCGGTCACGGTCCCCGACGCGACCCGGCTCGAGTCGCTGTCGCATCTCGAAGTACTCGAACGCCGGCTCAACGTCATGGACGCGACGGCCATCTCACTGTGTATGGACAACAAACTCCCAATTGTCGTATTCAATTTGACAACGCCGGGGAATGTCCGTCGGGCCGTCCTCGGCGAACCCGTGGGATCAACCGTGACCGTGTAGGGCACATGGGGCCCGATGCGACGAGCGTGACAAGCCCCGTCTTGTCAGAGAGGATAAAGAGTCGAACATGAACGTCCCTGATGGTGCAAGCGCGGTGGCCGAGGCCCAAACTGGCATGAAAGGGCAAATCGAACACGTTCGACGCGAGCTGGCCGGTGTGCGAACTGGTCGTGCGTCCGTGGGCATCCTCGACTCCGTCAAAGTCGAGGCGTATGGCGCCGAGATGCCACTCAACCAGGTGGCAGCCTTGTCAGTTCCAGAGTCGACGTTGATCGTGGCCAACCCATTCGATCCGAGCCAAATTGGCGCGATCGAACGAGCGATTCAAAGTGCCAACCTCGGGCTGAACCCGGCCAACGATGGCAAGGTCATTCGTATTCCGGTGCCACCGTTGACCGACGACCGTCGGAAGGAGCTCTCGCGGATCGTTCATACGCTAACCGAGGAAGGACGCAACGGCGTGCGTGGCATTCGACGCCATGCCAACGATGCGCTCAAGAAGCTGCTGAAGAGCCACACGATTTCTGAGGACGAAGAACGTCGTGCCCTGGAACAAGTGCAGAAGGTGACTGACGAGCACATTGCTTCGATTGACGAGCTACAGAGAACCAAAGACGCGGAGCTGCTGGAGCACTGACGAACCTTCCTGTTCGCGCCGTGCTCGGTCCCACTCTGGCCGCCCGTGGCGGAAGCTCCCTGCGACGCGGGTTCTACCACGGGCTGCTAGCCGATGCCTTCCCCGTCCACATCCGATACTCGGTCTGTGTCTATCAACTTCCACCTCGAATGCTCCGTGTCGTGTGGTGCCGGACCGTTTGACGCCACCGACCGTCATCACCTGTGTCCCTGTGGTCGACCACTGTTAGCCCGATACGACTGGGACCGGATCGGGGCCACATGGACGCGCGACTCCCTCCAGGACGCGACACCCAGCATGTGGCGGTATGCCCCGGCGCTTCCGTTAGCCACCGGCGATCGCGAGATCTCGCTCGGTGAAGGATGGACTCCCCTCTTCCCCGCTCCCCGTCTCGGTGCGGAACTGGGACTATCGGCGCTGTTTGTCAAGGACGAAGCGCTGAACCCCACGAACTCGTTCAAGGCGCGCGGCATGTCCGCCGCCGTGACCAGAGCCCACGCGCTCGGCGCCACCACCTTGGCCGTACCGTCGGCCGGGAACGCCGCCTGCGCTATGGCCGCCTACGCGGCCAAGGCCGGGATCGAGGCGCGGGTGTTCATGCCACAAGATGTCAAGGCACCGTTCATCAGGGAATGTCAGCTCCACGGGGCGACCGTGACGCTGGTCGATGGACTGATCACCGACGCCGGGCGGATGGCCGCCGAACACGGTCGACCGCTGAACTGGTATGACGTGTCGACGCTCAAGGAACCCTACCGCGTCGAAGGCAAGAAGACGATGGGCTACGAGCTTGCCGAGCAGCTTGGTTGGACCTGGCCCGACTGGATTATCTACCCAACGGGTGGAGGCACGGGTATCGTCGGCATCTGGAAAGCGTGCGAAGAGCTCGAGCGGCTCGGCTGGGTGAGTGGCCCACGGCCACGTCTGGTCTCGGTGCAAGCGGACGGATGCGCCCCCATCGTCCGTGCTTTTCACGCGGGCGCCGAAATCGCCGAGCCATGGCAGGGAGCCACCACGGTCGCTGACGGTCTCCGGGTCCCCGCCGCGGTCGGCGACATCCTCGTGCTGCGTGCGTTACGCGAGAGCCACGGCAGCGCCCTCGAGGTTTCGGACACCGACATGGTGACCGGCATGCGCGATTTAGGCCGTCTTGAAGGGATCGGCGCCGCCCCCGAAGGCGGGGCGACGCTGGCCGCTTTGCGACAACTCCGCGACGACGGGACCGTCTCGGCGAGTGACCGCGTGGTACTCCTGAACACTGGCGGTGCCCTCAAATACCTGGACGTGCTCGTCTCCGATCACGCCTAATCACCAAACACGATACCCAGCGAGCGGGCGGTGCTCACCAGGTCAAGCTCGAGGGGTACGAGCTTTGTATGACGCACAACCTCGTCCAAGGGAATGGCGGTGATATCCGGTGGATGATTGGCCACCATCAGCCCAAATTGACCGGCCAGTACAAGCTCGACCGCCTTTCCCCCAAACCGCGTCGCCAAGACTCGGTCGAAGCTTGTCGGTCCTCCACCGCGTTGGAGATGTCCCAATCGCACCGACCGTGCCTCCTTACCGGTCAGCTCCTCCAACTCCGCCGCGACTCGAGCCCCTAGCCCACCAAGCCGAGCCAACCGACCCTCTCTCGCGGGTTCAACCACCGTGACGTCGCCACCACTGGCGGCTGCTCCCTCGGCCACCACCACGATGCTGTGACGCGCTCCATAACGCTCGCGCTCCTTAATTCGCGCGGCCACCAGATCCAGACGATACGGAATCTCCGGCATCAGGATGGCATCGGCACCACCAGCCACCCCCGCATAGAGAGCGATCCACCCCGCCGTCCGTCCCATCACCTCGACCACCATGACGCGGTGATGGGCCTCCGCTGTGGTGTGCAGGCGGTCGATTGCCTCGGTCGCAAAACTCACGGCGGTGTCGAAGCCGAATGTGCTATTTGTTCCGACGATGTCGTTATCGATGGTCTTGGGCACCCCGACCAGTGGGATCCCGCGTCGAAAGAACTCGTACGCGATGGCCAGTGTCCCGTCACCGCCGATCGCGACCAGCGCGTCGAGGCCGAGTTCGCTGTGGAACCGATGGATGGCCTGGTCCACGTCGTGAGTGCGCCCGGCCCCATCTCCCGGCTCTGGTGCAAACGGGTCGCCGCGGTTGCTCGTCCCCAGAATAGTTCCGCCCTGCCGATGAATGCCCGTCACGTCGGCCGGCGTGAGCGCCTGCGACCGACCCGACGGCATGAGCCCATCGAAGCTGTCCCGTATCCCCAGACACTCGCATCCATGATTGCACGCGGACTTCACCACAGCGCGAATGACCGCATTCAGACCGGGCGCATCCCCGCCGCCAGTTAGCACACCGATACGTTTCATAGTCGAAAGCCATCGTCGCGATGAGGCCCTGGGGCCCGACTCGCCCCCCCTACCGTGACGGTCGTTATACAATATCTGTTTACATGGCGGGCTCGTCGTCTCATCCTGCCCGTCTCACCCTCTTGGGGCCGCTAGCTCAGCTGGGAGAGCGCCGCGTTCGCAACGCGGAGGTCGTGGGTTCGAGTCCCATGCGGTCCACCAGTAACTTACCACTGATCAGACACTTACGAGACGGCCATTGGCCGGCGCGGCCCTCTCCCGCCCCCTCGAATTCTCGAGACGGGTGATGGGGATCCGAGCCCACTACTCGCCGCGCTATCACCCCGAGACCGGCGAGCTATTGCAGAGCTACTGGCAGAATGGCAATGTCGAGGAACAACGGGAGACGGTCAGCATCAGGGCCCGCCGGGCCGTCATCTTGGCCAGTGGGGGCCACGCGGGCAAACCCGAGGTCCGCAGCATGTTCTATCCCGCCTTACGGGAACCGGCCTTCCCGACCAGCGACTACGCCCTGCAAGGCCCGCATGGTCAGGACGCCAGCGCCCTCACGGCGGGATTGAGGATTGGCGTCAACCTGGCGGGCATGCAGCAGAACGTCTCGTATCCGACGACGTTCCACATCTCGACCCGGCTCGGGACCCGCGACGCGTACACCACCATGATGCCGGGTTACCCGACGTTCGACTTCCGTGGCTCCGCGGGCGTAAACGTCGGCAACGTAGGCTTCGAGGAGTTCATCGCTGTCAATCACTACTCTGCCCTCCGACCATCGCCCACAGGTCCCAACCCGCCACAACGCAGCCGGTCGGGCGGGGTTGGTGTGCGACTCTCCATCAACGCGAACGCCCAGGCGGCGCTCAACTCACGGAGGAGGGCCGCCGTCTCTGGCTGCCGTGTGAAATTCTCCCCTGCTATGGGGGACCTCCTCGGCGAGCGCCCGGTCGCCATGATGCGAACGTGTGACGCCGCCTCTTCCGGCATGATCTCTGGTGTCTGGTCTTCCAAGCGGATACTATTCGTGCCTTCCTCATGATTGAGTACAAGACCTTCGAGGACGGTCCCGAAGAGGCTGCGCGCTTTACCGCAAGCGTCTGGCACCCTGCATTCGGCGGCAAGGTCATCATCCCGATCTGGACCGGCGACT
>JAYZGM010000232.1:0-13174 GCA_036336225.1 Acidobacteriota bacterium
CCCGGCGTCGAGCGCGTGGGCACGACGCGCACTCGTCGTCGGCGCCGTGGTCGGACTGTGGCTCCTTCTAACCCCCGATCTGGTCAGGGTTGTGTCGACCCTCCCAGCACTGAGTGGTGATGTGACGCCAGCGCTCCGGGCGGCCCTCGGTCCCGAGACATTGCGGTCCCAATCCCCGGTGCTCGCGTTGGTCCTCACACCGGTCACCTGGGTTACCGCTCCACTGTTGGCCGGGTTGACACCACAGTTGTCCACCGCGAGCCGGCTGGCCACGCTGGTGCTCCCGCTGGTGCTTGTGCTCATACACAATGAGTGGGTCGTCCGCTCCCAGACCCGGTTCGAAGACGCCACGCTCGAACGCACCCGTCGTGACGCAAACAATCAGGTCAGCGCGGGGGTTCGTCGGATGACTCAAGCGCGTCGTCAAGCGTCGCCGTTTCGGTTGCACCCTACCGGGTGCCCCGAGGCGGCCATCATCTGGAAGAACCTCCTGCTTGCCCATCGCACCAACCTCTGGACGATAATCGGGCTCGGGGTCGGCGGTCTTACCACCGCCGGAATCGTCGTCTCGAGGATCGGACTCCCCAGCTGGACGATCGTGATTGTGATGGTCGGGGGGCTCGTAGGTCTCGCGATGGCCCCGATGATGGCCGGGCATCAGTGGCGCAACGACCTCCGAAGCGATCTACTTCGGGTGGAAATGATCCGGGCCTGGCCGGTTGTGGGATGGCGTCTCTTTGCGGCCGAGGTGGCGCCACCGGCAATCGTGGCGACCCTCTACGGCTCGTTTGCCGGTGGGGCGCTGGTGGTGGCCGGAGTCGCGGCGGCGCACCCAACGATCACCGACGTCGTACTATTGCCCCCCAACCTTGCCGCCACGCTCGGTGTCTCCACCGTCACCTTGCTCGCTCTTGGTCTCGCGACGGTCCTCCCTCTGGTCGCCGCCGTGGCCTCGCTGTCGGCCACGTTGCAGAATCTTGTGGCCTTGCTGTGGCCGAGTTGGACCCAGCTCGGCCCCAGACGCACCGGCTCGGCCGCTCATATCGGACAAGGTCTCCTCACCGGTCTCGGTCTCACACTGGTGATGGCGGTCGGTTTTCTGCCGAGTGCGATCCTCGTGGGTGGGGTCCTGGGCACCCAGCTGTGGCTGCTGGAGCTTCCCTTCATAGCCTGGGAGCTCCCGGTACTCGGGCTCCTGGCCGCTCTGCCGGTGCTGGCCGTGGCGGGCGGACTCGTTCGGCTCGGTGGCTCGCTGTGGGATGCGCTGGATCCATCAACCGAGCTGCTCGGGGGGACCCGCGGGACGTGAATACGCGAAGAGCTCTTCGTGCGGGGGCGCGTCGGGCGAAGCAGTGACCTATAATCCGGCCCATCATGACGTCCACGCCATCGTCAGCGCCCGTCGTCATCCTGAGTTGCTCGCTCAATCCGCACAGCCGGTCGCACAAGCTGGCGTTGGCCGCCGAGTCGTTTCTCCGAACGCGCGGGCTCGCAGCCGAATTAATCGATCTAAACAATTACCCGCTTCCCCTGTGTGGCGCAGCAGGATCATTCGACGACCCGTCAGCCAAGACGCTGCTTACCAAGATTGAGGCGGCCGCGTCGATCCTCGTCTCCTCACCGGTCTACAACTACGACCTGAACGCCGTCGCAAAAAACGTGATGGAGCTGACCGGTGCCGGGTGGAAAGAGAAGCCGGTGGGCTTCCTTTGCACCGCGGGTGGGCAAGCGAGCTACATGTCGCCGATTGGTTTTGCCAACAGCCTCATGTTCGATTTTCGATGCCACGTCATTCCGCGCTTCGTCTATTGCACCAAACGTGACTTTACTGATGACGGGGATCTCGGCCCCGAGCTCACCGACCGCGTGCACCAGCTCGCGGCAGCCACCTTCGATCTCGCACGAGCCTTGGCCTGGGTCCGGGAGCATCCGACACGGTGACGCGGAGGACTCGCGAGCGCCAGTTCGCCGCGACCACGGTCATCGTGCTCCTGACCACCCCCGTCGTCGCGGGGCAGTTCGCAGCTGAAAATGCCGCGATGCGGGTACTCGATACCTACATGACCGCGCTCAACGACGGGGATCCGAAGAGCGTCTGTAGATCGTTTCACTATCCGTACGTGCAGTTTGCCGCTGGCATGGTCCGAACCTACGAGACGCTCGCCTCCTGTCAGACAGCACGCGAAACCGCACGGGACGGCCGTTCCGATCCACATCGCTCCGGTTGGGACAGACGAACGGTTGTGCAGGCCTATCCGGAGACGGTGCACGTGACCGTGATCTCTAGTCGGTTCAATGAAGCAGATCAGCGAGTCGCCCAGCTTGACGCTCTGTTCATCATCACCCGCGTGAACGGCCGCTGGGGCATCAGGGGCTACTCTCAACTCGATCACTGAACCCGTCGAACGACGGGCTCAACCCGAGGAGCATACCCCGAACGAAAGGCGGAGAGCCCGGACAAAGAGTTGTTCATTACTCCTGAAGGAAGGGCCTCCCCTTCTCACCCCACCTTCATTCACGCTGCCGACGCAGTGCCATATCACGGCGGCCAAGGAGTGTGCCTCCAGCAGATGGTCAACCTGATCGCGCGCCGAAATCCTCCTCTGGGGCAGTGCCGGTTCGAGACCGACAGCCGACTACGTGTGGCGTACACCGTCGATTTGGACGCAACCGGTCGACGTCTACTGGGACGGCTGGGCTCGTGTCTATGGCGACACCACCGGCGCCACCGACCTAGTACGAGACGGCGAGAACGCCTCTGTGGTCCCGGCACGCAACGTCGATGCCATTGCCAACCGTCATGCGGTCATCCATCTCCACGTATTGGTCCATGCTTGGTGGTCAGCGTCGTCTGGCCACGGACTGGTCATTCGCTCGACCTCGACCGCCATCTTCGAAACCGCCACCGCGGTGGCAGTGTTGCCGATCCTCCAGCGAGGTCTCGGAGGGGAGCAGACCGACACACTCAGCGGTATTCCGGCCACCGTCGTGGAGGCGATGGGTCTCAACCAAGGACCGCTCTGGCTTCGGTTACTGGTCCTTCTCGGCGTGGGGATCGTGGCCATCCTCCTCAAGTGGAGCGTGGAGGACAACGGCCTACCTCCGCTATCGGTTCGAGCACCAGCTTCGGGTACAGTCGGTGACCGCCTGGGTCAACAGGCGCTGGAGCACGTCTGCCACGCTCAAGTGCCCTGTAAACATCCTTTGCAGGACGCTAGACCACACGGTCGGCGCGCAACGCGGCAACTTCGTCGGGTGTGAACCCCAGGTCGTCGAGGACACCATCGGTATGCTCCCCAAGCTCGGGCGCCCGACTGGTCATGCCGGCGCATCCCTCAGACATCGAGAACGGGACGCCCATGACCGGCGCCGGCACCGGTGCCCCAGGGAACCCCAATGCCGTAAGAAACCCGACCGCCGTCACGTGCGCGTCGTCGAGCGTTTGTTGAGGAGACAACACCGGACCGGCCGGGATACGAGCCGCCTCGAGTGCCGCCAGCGACTCGGAGGTCGTCCGCTCCGCACACCAGCGCGCCATTCGTTCGCTGATCACCGCCCCATGGTCCCCCCGGGACATATCGTCCTGAAACCGCGGATCATCGAGCCAGTGTGGTTCACCGATGAGGCCGGTCCAGCGTTCGAACAACGGTTGCCCGATGGTCTGCACGAGAATCCATCCGTCCCGAGTGCGATGCGTATCGGATGGGGCCGACACCTGGCTGCGATTCAGCGTTGCGACCCGATCGGGTTTGGTCACCGCCTGTTCAATCAACGTAGCGTTGGCGACGGTCAGCGCCGAACCGAGAAGCGACCCCTTGACCTCCTGTCCACGCCCGGTTTGCTGCCGAACCATGACCGCGGCCAGCGTGGCCACCGTCGCACTGAGCGCCGTCGTGAAATCCACCCATGGCACGTAGCTCTTGGTCGGCTGCCCGGGTTGACCGGACAAATACATGGACCCGGACATGGCCTGCCCGATCCCATCGAATCCGACCTTGTCGGAGTAGGGGCCACCCGCCCCAAACGCCGAGACGCTTGTCAGAATGATGTCGTCTTTGACGGCTTGGAGCGACGCATAATCGAGGCCCATTGCCCTCAGTGCCGTGTCAGGCAGATTCGCGACCACCACATCGGTCTGCGCCACCAACCGTCGCACGACCTCACGACCCCGTGGCTTCATCGGGTTGAGCGTGAGGCCTCGCTTGTTCCGATTGACCTGCATGAACATCGCGCCGTCGCCGGTGGGGGTCAGCGGCACCAGAAACCGGTCTTCACTGCCCCGCACCTTCTCGACACGGATCACATCCGCGCCGAGGTCGCCAAGCAACGCGGCGCAAAATGGGCCAGCGATATACCGGCCAAAGTCGAGCACACGTAGACCATCGAGCGCGCCGAGCACGACTATCGGTCCCCCACGCGATCAGGCCAGCTCACGACCACGCAGAACGGAAGCCGACTAGCCCGTGTACTTGGCCGTTGGGTACCACATCGAAAGACGGGGATTCTCAGTGACGTCGCCATAATACGGATGTGTCGACAGGGATGGCCCTCTTCGGCGAAGGTGGCAGACTCCACGATTATAGCGGTGGCCGATGAAACCGGTCAGGTAAGACGTCGTCCGTCTACAACGAGTCCAGAAAGGCAAGCAGTGCCGCCCGACCCGCTGCGTCGAGCTGGTCGTACCCGGCCCGGGCAAGCGAGGCTTCCGCGCCGTGCGCCTCGATCGCATCGGTCGTGGTCGCGGCGCGGCCATCGTGGAGCAGGGGCCGCCGAAATCGTAACCCCCAGAGGGCCGGGGTGCGGACCTCGTTCGGGGCGGCGGCCGCCTGCGCAATGCCATCGCCGGTGGCGACGTCATGGAGGAGCAGGTCTGAAAAGAGCCGGACCGGCTGCCGGTCGAAGAGGGGGTTGCTGCTCGGGCCGGTCTCCAACGTGGGCACATGACAGGTGGCGCAGCCGATCGCCTCGAATACTCGTTCACCGCCAATGACCTGGTTATCGATCGGTCCTCGCCCAATCGGCGCCAAGAACTGCATGAACGATTCGAAATTGTCGATACCACGACGACCCGTGGCCGGTTCCTCGACGTCTTCGGGGTCGGGCAACGGATCGCACAGCCGCATCAGCTCAGGATCGATTCCGAACGATTGCTCGACCGGGAATAGATCACTCGTGATACCCATCTCGTTCCGATAGGCGTCGGCACCAAACGCCAGCAACGTGGCGTGCTGAGACTTCCAGCCAAAGCGACCGACACGCGGTTCACCGGTGGCCACGTCGTCCACCACCGCGGCACGACCACTCACACCATCCCGGTCGAGGTCAAGTGGATCGGCCAACGCCAACAGCGTGTCGTCGGAAATGGCGTCAACCAGTCCCCCACCGAAGACCGGAATCGGCACCCGCCTCGCGATGACGTTCGCCTCGACCGGGATGACCACCTGACACCCGTGGGTCGGAATGGAAAATAACTGAAACAACGACCCGGCCACCGGATCAAAGTCTGAGTAGGTGCCGTTGGCATCCACTCGCCCCGCCCGGAGCTCAGTCACCGGTGAGATGCCCCCGATTGCCGGAACGTTGTGACACCCCCCACAGCTCGTCCCATTGAACGCAGGACCCAGCCCCTCTTCTGCCTCTTCGACCTCGAGGAAATCCTCGAGCCCCATGCTGAAGAGTTCGAACTCGACCGGCGTGATCCCTGGCAACGGGTCGCCGGGGGCAGTCTGCGCGAAGCCCGACGACGCCAAAACGACAACAAGCCACGCCCTCACGATCGAGGTTGCGCTACGAATCATTGCTGTCCCCATCAACATCGTCGCTCTCAGCGTCACGCGGGGTCACGATGACCTCCCCGGTCATGAACGCGTGCCCCGCACCACAGAGCTTTGAGCACTCGAAGCGGTACTCCCCCGGCTTGGTTGCCTCGAAGACGACCACCGCCTCGCCATGACGGCGCTTGGGAATCAGCACATTGCGACGACCGACCAAGTGAAAGCCGTGGTTGGTGTCGTCACTCGTGATTCGGATCTCCAGTGTCGTGCCCACCGGAACGACAATCCGCGACGGCGTGAATGTGAAACGCTCGGCCACCATCTCCACTACCTGGCGTTCCTGAGCCACTGTGGGTTTGACGAAGGCAAGCAGCGAGAGCCCGATAACCACGGGCGCGGCGACCTTCCTGCAAGACCTTTGTTGTTCCATGCCTCCACCTCCCGATTACACAGACATTCCTACCGGTTCTCAGGCCCGGCCAGGGCGCGCGACAATGCGCACCTCCTGAGGCAGAGTGAGGCATTGGGGATCCCCGCGAGGGGTTCCCCGCCTAAGCCTAGAACCACCACCCGAGACCGATATTGAGCGAGTTCGGCTCCTCAACCACTTCGCTCTGATTACGCACCACCGAGTAGTCGAGCTTCAGCACAACATCCGGATCCGGGTAGTAGGACACCCCGACAACCCAGGCGTCACGATCAAACTGAGGAATCGGCTGGAAGCCGTCCGGCATTCGATACTGCGTGTCAAAGTTTTCGTAACGCACGAACACGGCCGCCTCGAGTGGAGCCGGGTTCGGAAGCACGAAATAGGATGCTTCGAGATAAAAGCCCCGAATCTGTCGTGCGACGTTCGGGCTCACCCCAATGGTCCGCTGCAGCGTACGGTTGAGCTCACCCATCCCATCGAGCCAAGCGTGCGCGTATTGCGCTCTGGTCTCGAGCTCGCCCACGCGATACCGTGCGTCAAACTCGCCCAGCGTGACCTGCGACTCGACCCGGGGAAAGCTGAACCCGGTCTTGCCACGCCAGAAACTGGCTCCGACCCAAAGACCGGGCATCCCGACAAACTCCACCCGTCCCGTAGTGGCGACGTTACGCAGGTTGGCTTCTGCGCCTTTCTGTCGCCCTCCGCGCACGCCCTCATCAGCGCTGAACCCAGAGGCGTCGAGCGGAGCCATGGCGTACACGCGATACCGGAGACCTTGGCCGAGCTCACCATGAATTCCAGCTCCTCCTTCGAACCAGGTGCTCGGTACGATAATGGAGTCAACAAACGGTCGCTCCACTCCGTGATACACCGGCGGCTCATGCCGCTCGTTGATGATGCCCACCGGGACCAGCACCATTCCCACCCGAAAGTTGAGCTCGCGAGTGACGAGGAAGTCGAGATAGGCCTGCTCCAGCTCCAGCTCGCCGGCCTCCTCGAGCCCCTCGACGAACGCGTGCTCGAGCTCGAGCTCGGAGACAAACCGAAGCCGGTCCGAGAAGCTGTGGGTGAACAGCAACACGAAACGATGAAAGTCGAGAGTCGCATCCTGGTGCTGGACATTATTGAGGTGAAAGTCCATATACCCAGAGATGGAGGTCCCCAGCGACGCAGGCGGCGTCTGCGACGCCAGCTCGGTCGACTGAGAGCCGAGCATCATCACCCGGTCACCGATGCTCCATGCCCCTGCCGCCCATTCAGCCAAACGACCAAACACGTCAGTGGACGTGTCAGGAGGTCGACTCTGTGCCTCCGCCGGCACGGACGACACCCCGAGCAGAAGTAACACGAGACCGATCGCTCGGTATGACCCGACACCGGGTTCACCACGGTTTTTACCCATGGAAGCACAGACTTTCATGCAAGACATGCATTGTTTTCTATTAATCAAAATATAAAATTTGACCAATGTCAACAACAAGCTAAGCGCGGGCGCGCCTCGTCATTGCTGCGAATGACGCGTCACGACCATCTCGATTTCACGGCACGTGTTTGGGAGCTTCGCCGGAACTGCACGGCGTAAGATGGCCCTCGCAGAAGCGCTTGGCGCGACAGTCGTAACCTCCGACGCTCCGTTGGAAGCGACGCCAGGGCAGTCGGTCCGCATCGAAGTGATCCGGGCGAGGCCCCAGGGGTAAGAACCCCAACAACGTAGGCCATCCGCGACGACCGATGCGGACCGCGAGCCCGTCACCCACACGTAAAGCGGATATCACCTCCGCACGTACGATTGTTCTCTGAGCGAGAGGGAACCATCCACTCGCGGTGGATGCCAACCACGGGACCCGTCGAGGCGAGACCACGCCATACCGAGAGGTCACGGAGGACGTCTTCGGGACGATCACGTCCCCGGACGAGGCGTATCGCTTTGTTCGATAGGCGCCGTTGACGCATCCGAGCGGCCACGTCATGCAGCTGACCGAACCGCTTGACATCTATGCCGTGGCCGACCCCGCTGCGTTCTTCGGAATGATGCCAGCGATGGCAGACCCGACCCCAACGTGATGCAGTTGACGTACTGGCCGGAGCCGAAATGGTGGCTGAGCGAGGTGCCGCCTTCCAGGCCATCCGTCCGTTTCTGACACCCGCGGTCTGGGACGCGGTCGGCCGGGTAAGACAGATTCGCTCCCGGTACGATTCAACAGACGGGTCAGTCGGCAAGGCAGGCGCCGCCGTCGAGCGGCTCCCAGCGGGGCGGGTCCGCCACGTCGGCAGCGCGCAGTCGGCCGCCACGCGCCGTGAGCCAGCGAGCGGCCGCGTCTCGCACCAGGGGCGCCGCCGCCAATGCTGGCCCCAGCGCAGGCCGCATTGAACCGCGGTCGAAACGGGCCCGTCTCGCGAAGAAGTCCGTGGTCGCCACGATGAGGGTTTCGGCGGGATCGACCACTTCTCCTGAAACCTTCACAATATCGACCTCCGGATTGTTCTCCTCGCAGGTCACGCGCACGCGTATACCGGAAACACCGGGGACCCCGCGACGACCGCGGACAACCATCCCAGTCAGCACCTGGCGAAGTTGAGCGCCGGTCAGCGAGACCGTTACGAGCCGATTGTCAAACGGGAACACGTCGTAGAGCGACCCACGCGTCAACGCCCCCGCCGGCAAGTCGGCGCGCAGCCCGCCTCGTCGCGCACCCATGCCGATTGCAACATCCGCACCAGGTACCGCTGCGAGGAACGCATCGGCAAAGAGGTTGCCGAGTGGCGATTCGAGGCCGTCTCGGTTCCTGGCCAGCGGCGTCTCGAGGATGATGCCGAGCGAGACCTCGCGCCACCGCTGCACCCGCGCGAGCTCAGGCTGCATCGCCATCATCATGGACGGGTCGGGCGCGACCGGCGCCCCTTCGTAGAATGGCGATGGCGAGCCGTCCGCCACACACGCCCCATCCAGGTCCACGGCGGCACACAGCGCCTGCGGCGCGAAGATGCGCGCCGATACAACCCCGGTCCCGCGGGCGACACTCAAATCCACACGAGCGAACGCGGCCCCCCTCGAGTAGGCCTGGACGATCGGAATACCCGCGACCTCGTGCGCCACCCCGGCGTGGGTGTGACCCGCAACGATGGCGTCCACGAGACCATGCGGAAGCCGTCTGGCCAGTTGGAAGATCTCTGCATCGTCGTCACATACCGACAGGTCGGCGGGGTCATCGAACCGCCCGCACCATCCCCCCGCATGCGCCACGACCAACACCACATCGGCGCCCCGCTGGCGCAACTGGCTCGCCTCGCGCGCGACACTGGGCGCCAACGGCGCCGTTGCCAGCCCCTGGACATTCGCAGCGAGCGTCTTGGTGAGCGCGTCGTAGGTCATCACGCCGACGATGCCGACCCGGAGGCCCGCGGTCTCGATAAGCGTGGACGGCCTGACGTTCGGCCACGCCACCGCTCGTCCGGTTGTCTCGTCGATCAGATTCGCGGCGAGAAACGGAAACCACGCGCGGGCGGCCGCCGCTTTGAGGGCGCCGCGCATGTCGGATGGCACGTCGTCCCCTGAGCCCGTGTCGAGCGCACCGTAATCGAACTCATGGTTGCCTACCGCCAGCGCGTCATAGCCCAAGGCATTGTAGGCATCGACGACGAGCGCGCCTTCCGACAGATTCGATGCAATCCCCCCCTCGAAGGTATCGCCCGCGTCGACGAGCAGCACGGCGCCACCGTCCCGTGCCCGCGCCTTACGGAGGTTGCGCAGGTACCCGCCGAGCAGCGCCACGCCACCGCGTCCATCGCGTGGGAACACGCGACCGTGCAAGTCGGTCGTGCCGACGATTGACAGGGTCACCTGAGCACTCGAATCAGCCACGCCGGGTTGCGTGGCCCGGACTACCACTGCCAGCAGAACGGGGACAGCGACACCTGTCGCCGCCCACCCGACCACCGAGTGGCGCACTCTTGACATTGACACCGCTTGAGCATACCCCGCTGGAATATTTGTGCAAGGTGGGGGGTGGCTCGGGCCACGACCTGCCCTCGACGCATCCAACCAGTCGCGAGATCCCTGGTTCAGAGCCCCAGCGTCGTCCGCACCGTTTGTTCAACCGTCCACAAGTCCGACGAGGCGGCCGCTTAAGACCCCGGCCACCATGTCTCACTTGACGGTTCGGAGAATACCGGTCACCACCGAAGGGAAGGGCCGGCCAGCCGGCCGCCAGTCCCTGATCTTGTGGTCACCGACGAGAACGCACCAAACATTGCTCCAGCACGTCGGTGGCCCGTTTCTAACTCGTAGACCGTATTGGCAGGGTTATCCCACTGTTTCGCGAGCACCGGATCGGCCGCATCATTCACAGACAGGACCTCCGCAATCGTCAGCGAGACGCGTCTAGACCCCGCCCAGTCAGCCCTGACCACCAAGCACGACCCGGAGCGAGACCGTCACGAGTAACCCCGCGAGCAGCTCGGCCACGGGGTGGTCGGCAATCCACGCACGATCGGAGCGTCCGAAAAGAACAATGCCGATTCGTACCAGCAGCGAGCGTCAGGATGAGCGTGTCGAGGATAGCCGTGACGCCCGCATGCCCCACGCGGCAGGAGCGGCGGCAACCGACACAAAACGCGTATCAGGCGTGTTCGCGAACGACCGTCTCGTTCAGCGTCACACCGAAACCCGGCGCGTTCGACACGCGGATGCGACCGTTCTCGAACCGCTCGGGCGGGTCAAGCAGCTCGCCACGCCAGGGCACCTCTCCCCATTGGAACTCGAGAACGTCGAAGTTAGACAGGGAGGCGCACAGCTGAACGCTGGCGGCAGTCGACACCGGGCCACTTGGATTGTGTGGTGAGACTGCCACCTCGTGAAGCTCGGCGATGGTGGCGATACGGCGAGCCTCGGTCAGACCACCACAGTGCTTTACGTCCGGCATGATCACGTCGACCGCCTGCCGCTGACAGAGTGGCGCGAACCCCTCGATGCCGAACAGAAATTCGCCACCGGCCATCCTCTGCGGGATCCCGTCGCGAATGGTCTTGGTGTCGTCGACACGCTGAGGCGGAATCGGCTCCTCGTACCAGGACAGATCATACGGCCCGAGCCGCTCCGCCACCTCTATCGAGAGCGGGACGTCGAAGAAGCTGTGCGCGTCGATCTTGATTGCCACCTCGGGCCCGACGGCCTCACGCATCGCGGCGACACACGCGATACCCAGCTCCTTGGCCGCGGTCACCTCTGCCACCGGCTGGCTCAGGGCGGGAAAGCCATCGAATGGCGCTGCCTTGAGATCCGCGAAGCCATCCCCGGTAGCTGCCAGGGCATTGGCGGCAAAGCCCTCCGGGACCCGGTTCGACGTCGCACGATTGATGTTCGCGTAGACCGGAAGGTCGTCTCGAAGCCGCCCCCCGAACAGGTCACTCACCGGGGCGCCGAGCGCCTTGCCCACCAGGTCCCACTGCGCCTGCTCGACCGCGCTGAACGCCGTCGCCACCGCACGGTCGCCGGAGGCGGCGCGCGCCCGACCACGCTCGCGATACTGCTCGATCCGAAACGGCGACTCCTCGCGCACCAGCTCGTAGAACGAATCGAGCTCGGCCAGCTCGGTCCGGCGACCGAGTGATGCTTCTCCGAGTCCAGTCAGCCCTTGGTTCGTGGACAGACGGACAAACAGCCACGTCGTTCGAACCGTGGCTCGTACCACGACAAGCTCCATGCCAGTGACACGTAACCCCTCGCGCTCGGCCGCACGCTGCAGAAGCCGGCTCGTGATCGGGGCCAGTGGTGCCACCAGGGGGGTTGCGGCCAACATCGGCATCGACTGCAGAAACCGGCGTCTGGGCGTAAGAGGCGTCAATGGTCCAGCGATGCGTGTGGTCATGAGTGGCTACTCGCTCTCGACGGCACATGGGCGGATGCGAGGCGATTGTACCAGCGCGGCGGGAGAAGCTGGTCACGGCTTCTCAAATGTGTGCTCGGGGTCGCGGACGGTCAGCACCGGACATGGTGCCTGACGGACGACCTACTCGGCCACGCTCCCGAGCAGTAGATGCTGGATGACGCCGCGCCCGTGGGTTCCCATGACGATCAGGTCGAGCTGATGCACTCGCGCGTATTGGATAACACATACGAACGGTGCGCCAATCTCAGAGGCCGTTTCCACGGCCAATGTCTCGCGGTCATCCGCCAACAGGAGATCACCGCGTCTCGCGCTGGCCTCTACCACCCACCGGCGCTGCACCTACTTATCGGAAGCCCGAGAACGGCTCTGTCCGGGGACTCACATCGACGTCGTTCACAACGTGGAGGAGATGGAGAATCGACGCGAATTGCCGAGCAAACTCCTTCGCGTAGTCGAGTGCGAGCTGGGAGGTCCCACTGAAGTCCATGGGCACGAGAATGGTCTTGAATGGAATCGTCGGGTCCCAAGACTACTGGAAGTTGCCCCGCCGGTTCACGCACAGCGCCTATTCGTCACGAAACGTCCGCGCCCCAACCAAGGCGAGTATGGCCGCCCCGACGAGTGGCTCTCAACGTCAAGACGACGCTACTCAGCGATCTTATAAAGATACTGACGCCCTCGGAGATACATCTCATCGCCAACAATAGCCGGCGATGCGTCAAAGCCGTCGTCAAGGGTGTTTGTCGCGAGAATCTCAAACTCTGGTCCGTGCCGAATGACCAGCGTCGTGCCTTCACGACCCGGGATATAGACCCGACCCGCCGCCCCCACCGGTGACGCGAAGATGTTCGGTACTCCGGCGAGTCGCTGCAGCGCATAATGCGGCTCACCCGTCTCGGGATCGAATACCGACAGGATGCCGTCATTGCTCTTGATCACGTAGAGCGCCTCGTCATAGAGCAGCGGCGAGGGGACATAGGGAGTGTCACGGTCCCGCTGCCAGACGATGGCACCGGTCGCGGCGATGTCCCCCCGGGCATCGTCCAGACGGATGGCTTGGAGGTTGTTCCCACGATAGCCGC
>JAYZGM010000233.1:0-6326 GCA_036336225.1 Acidobacteriota bacterium
GATCCCGCCGAAGGGGCCGCGGGGGCCACGAATCTGACCCGCCACGAGGCTGGGGACTACCACCCCGCTGTCTCTCCCGATGGTGCGCAGATCGTGTTCTCGAGCAGTCGCGACGCTGGGGATGTGGCGTCCGGTGCGGCCGTAGAAATTGCATACGAAGCGAGTGAGCTCTACGTCATGCAGGCCGACGGGTCCAACGTCCGACGGTTGACCCATGACGGCGGTTGGGACGGATCCCCGGCCTGGACGCCGGAGGGCGAGGCGGTTGTCTTTTACTCGGAGCGGGACGGTGAGCCGCGAATCTATCGGCTCGGCTTGGATGGCTCGACGTTGCGCCCGGTGAGTGCCGTGGACGTGGCGGCGCTGTCTCCGGCGGTCTCCGATGACGGCCGTGTGGCGTTTACGAGACGCCGGAATAACCGGTGGGCGATCGTGTCGGCCGGTCCTCGCGGGGACGACGTGCGTCTGGAGAGCGATAGCGCCCGCGACTACTGGGCGCCCGTCTACGTTCCCGGGTCGGAAGCCTTCCTGGCGTACGGGCCGGGGCCGACCCACGCGCCGCCATTTGCGGGCGACGTGCCAGGACCGTTCCTCATTCATCCGCCGCGCTCGGTCGAGCTTCCCGACCGTGTCCTCTCCCTCACCGGGGTACGTGGCTATCTACCCACCCTGAATGCGGACACGATGGAAGTCGCGAGCAGTGAGGGCTTTGCCCGTCTCGTGGTGAACAGTCTCGACGGCCTGCAGAAACGCGTGGTCTTCGATCGTGTGCAGATCGACCGCTATCGAGGCGCCGATTCACCGTGGAGCCCGTCGTGGTCGCGAGATGGACGCTGGATCGTGTTTGGGGTCGGGCTGCCGTTCGGTGGTCCCGCCGATGACGTGGACATCTGGCGGATCCGACCAGATGGGAGCAACGCGACGAACCTGACGCTGGATTCGGCGGCGAACGACGCCATACCCAACGTCTCATCGGACGGCGAGCGGGTGGTCTTCCGGAGCATGCGGGACGGCAATGGCGAGATCTACATGATGAACATCGACGGGACCAATCCGCGTCGTCTGACCAACGACCCGGCCACCGACACGATGCCGGCCTTCTCATCGAAGGGGGACCGCGTGGCGTTCGTCTCGTTGCGTGACGACGACTACGAACTCTATCTTCTGGAGGTGGGTGATGACGGAAGCTCGGGTCGGCTCGAGCGGCTGACCCATAGCCCCGGGCGCGACATGCATCCCAAGTTTTCCCCTGACGATGAGTGGGTGATCTTCACGTCCGAACGGGGCAAACTCAACGAGGAACTGCCGGTGTCCCGCATCGTCTTTCAACCGCAGCCGTATGGCGAAATCCACGCCATTCGCCTGTCAGACAAACACGTCGTCCGCCTGACGCACAACAAATGGGAGGATGGCCCATCGGCGTGGCGATAGCGATGAGACACGAGATGAAACGACGGCATCATGTGAACTCTTGGGCGGTGCTGATGATGGCGCTTCTCGTGATTTGTTCGCCTGGGTCCGGTCAGGAGGCGACATCCGTCGGTCCACCAGACCTGG
Organism: Acidobacteriota bacterium; assembly: GCA_036336225.1. Taxonomy (GTDB): domain Bacteria; phylum Acidobacteriota; class Vicinamibacteria; order Vicinamibacterales; family UBA8438; genus JAJEEA01. The sequence continues at coordinate 1,558 of JAYZGM010000233.1, forward strand.
AAGGGATCTTCATGGGGCGGCAATGTGTGGGCGAAGGCTCGCTGGTGTGTCCCGAGCTGAGTCGAGAGGGGGCCACCGAGGTGTTGACGGCCCGGGCGATGGCATTTTCGGAGGCTTTTGACGAGCTCGCGGCACCCAAGTATGACTGTGCGCCGGCGACCTTGCCTGGGTTGTTCGGAGATCCCTATGCGTTTCAGGTCAACCAGCAGCCCAACCGTGTAACGTTGTCTTACGAAAAGGACGACATCGTCCGCACGGTGTGGTTGGAAGGCCACGACCATCCCGCGCCTCCCACCGGCGCCTTCTTTGTGCATGGCCATTCGACCGGCCGCTACGAGGACAATCAGCTCGTGGTCGAGACGACACGTTTTGCTTTCGACCCAACAGGTATCGCCGGCGATTTCATCAGTGCGCCATCATCGACCCAGAAACGTTTGGTCGAACGTTACTACCGGGAGGGCGAGCGGCTGCGTATGGATCTGACGGTGGAAGACCCCATTTTCCTACGGCACGCGATCACCTATGTCATGGAATGGCGCCCGGCGGATCGTCCTCTGGCTCTGCCCTGGGCCTGTGACCCCGAGGCGTCGCGTCGGAATCTGCAGCTGGTTCCGACGAAGTATCCACAGGACCCGCCGATCGTTCGGAGGTAAGGACCCCAAGGAGCGACACGATGCACTGTCGACTGCACACGTTCGTCGCCGTTCTGAGTTGCGCGCTCGTGTGGCCGGTCATGGCGCCAGCGCACCATGGCGCGGCCGGGTTGTTCGATCTCGGTCAAACCGTCGAGTTGATCGGCACCGTCAAGCGATGGAGCTTTGTCAACCCTCACCCAATCCTCGTGCTCGAGGTCTCTAACGAGGACGGCGTCACGAGCGACTGGGACATCTACTTCGGTCCGTCCGCGGCCGCGATCCTTCGCACGCGTGGGTACGCACCGGACACGTTTGTGTTCGGCGAGACAGTGACGGTGGTCGGGCATCCGGCCAGAGCGGAGGGGGTGCGGGGCGTTGATGTGTTCGGACGCGAGGCGAGCATCACCCGCCCGGACGGTAGCCGGGTTCCGTGATCCGTGTGTCTTGTCACCGCGCTGGGGGGCACCGGACCGCCGGTCTTTCGGCTCGGGCCACCCGCGAAGAAAGGAATGGCTGAGATGAAGAGTTGGTGGAGAATCATCGCTCTCGGCGCGAGTGCGGTAGTGGCGTTCTCGGGCGTGGCAGATGCCGGTCAGTCCCAGGAAACCGGCGACCATGGGTGGACGCCACCACGTACTGCTTGGGGCGATCCGGACCTGCAGGGGCAGTGGAACAGTCAGACGTCGACCCCGCTCCAGCGACCTCTCGAGGGTCCGCTGTCCAGTCGGGACGCGCTCTCGCAAGAAGAGGCCGACACGATCGAAACCTCGAATCGGGCCGCCTTTGATCTCCCACCGCGGGAAGGCAGCGTGGGCAACTACAACGCCTTCTGGCGCGATATCGGCACGGCATTACCGCGCACGTCGTTGATCATCGACCCACCGGACGGGCGTATCCCCGCGTGGACACCGGAGGCGGAGGCCCGCATCTCGGCAGAGCGCGCCGAACGCGCGACCCGAGGGCCCTCTACGTCACCGGACGTCTATAGTGATCTGACGCCGTGGACGCGCTGCATCTCCCGCGGGTGGAACGGCATCGGAAGCTGGTATAGCAGTAACTACCAGATCTTCCAGAGCCCAGGCCATGTCGTGGTGCTCCAGGAGCTTATTCACGAGGCGCGTATCATCCCGCTCGACGGGCGTCCGCACCTCCCCGACGCCATTGGGCAGTGGATGGGTGACTCCCGCGGACACTGGGAGGGAGATACGTTGGTGGTGGAGACCACCAACTTCGATCCGAAGACGAGCTACCAGGGGGCGCGGGACACGCTGTATTTGACGGAGAGGTACACACGCGTCGACGAGGACACGATCGACTATCGATTCACCATCAACGACCCGCGAACCTTTGTGACGCCCTGGACGGTTGTCAGACCGATGACCCGGATCACCGATCGCGTCTCTATCTTCGAATATGCCTGTCACGAAGGAAACTACGCCATGGAGGGCATCCTGGCCGGGGCTCGCGTGGAGGAGCTCCAGGCGGGCGATGTCGCGAATCGCTGAGGGGTCGTCGTTTTGGAGCGAATACCATGAAGATTCTTTCGACCTGTCTCGCCCTGTCCCTGATGGTCACCGCGCTCGCTGCCGGTGCGGCGCAGCCGCGCGATCCGCTCGAGGAGCCACGTGTCCTCGAACATGGCGGACAGCAGATCCGCGTGGTACCAATCACCGGGCTCGAACGACCGTGGGCGCTGGCGGTCCTTCCAGGTGGCGACATCCTTGTCACCGAGCGACCGGGTCGTTTACGGATCATTCGTGACGGGGTGCTCGACCCGGAGCCGATCTCGGGGCTCCCGGAGGTCAATGTGGGCGCGGTCAACTCCGGGTTGATGGATCTCGAGCTTCACCCGGGTCATCGGTCGAACCGGCTCGTCTATTTCACGTACTCGAAGCCGATGGTGGACAACCCACACCCTGACTTCCAGGGATCGCGGGATGCGGCCACGGTCACCTTGGCTCGCGCCCGATTCGATGGCGGGGATACGTTGACCCAAGTGGAAGACATCTTTGTGGCCGATGCCTGGGCACAGGGGACGTCGGGGTCGCGCATCGTATTTGGGCGCGATGGCAAGATCATCATGACGGTCGGGATGCCGACCCGGCATCGGATTGGCAACGCCGATGATGCCCAAGACCCGAGTAATCATGCCGGCAAGGTCTTACGGCTCAACGACGACGGAACCGTACCGTTCGACAATCCATTTGTCGGTCAGGAGGAGTATCGTCCGGAGATCTACGCACTCGGGATTCGTAATGCCCTGGGACTGTTCGTGCACCCGGACACCGGTGAGATCTGGGAGACCGAGAACGGTCCGATGGGAGGCGACGAGCTCAACCGGATCGAAGCGGGACGCAACTATGGCTGGCCGGTCATTTCGTATGGCTCTGATTACACGGGGAACAAGCTTGGGGGGCTGTCGGGGACGTTGTCAGAGCGCACCTGGGCTCCCGGGATGGAGGAGCCGTTCATGTTCTGGAATCCGTCGCCGGCGCTGGCCGGGTTGACGATCTACACCGGTGAGCGGTTTCCCACGTGGAAGGGACACATCTTTATCGGCGCCATGGGCGGTTCGAATCTGGGTGCACGCCAGCTGCACCGGATCGTGTTGAGTGAAAGCGGGCTGCCCCAAAGCCGTGGCAATCAGACCCTATTGACCGAGCTCCGGCAGCGTATTCGGGATGTGACGCAAGGACCGGACGGGCTGCTCTACCTGACGACCGACGAGGTTGATGGGGCCGTCCTCCGGATCGAACCGGTGGAGGAAGGCACCAGCCCCTAGCGATACAGGTCGAGCCACCGGCGATCAATGCGATCCGTCAGCCACTACGCGAGTTGCCCTGACCACACGAGATTCCCGCGATAGGCCAGGGCTCGGTGGTTCCCGAGGTTGAGGAGGCTCAGGAAGATGTCCTGAGGCGTAAGGGTGTGCAGCGGTTCGCTGGCCCAAGTGCAAGGAATCGCCAGGCGCGAAGAGGTCTACGGTGTTGGTGACCGTGACTGTGGTCGGGTAATTCGTTCGGGAACATCGCGACCGTTGGGGACCACTGGTGGGGGGCGGGTTGTGGACTGCGGGGTGGCTCAGGTCGTCTGGATATCGAGAAGGATCGAGTGTGAGCCTGGAGGGGCGGGATGAGCACGAGCACTCTACTACGCGTGGGTGTCATTTGGACGATGGGGCTGGGCGTGTCGTTGTCGTCAGCGCAGTCACTCGATGATTTTGATCCGGTCACCGATGATGAGTTGTTGAACCCGGATCCAGGCGACTGGATCAACTGGCGGCGAACGTTGGATGGACAAGGCTACAGTCCCCTCGATCAGATCAACCGTGACACGGTCGCGGATTTGCAGCTGGTCTGGTCCTGGGCCATGCCGCCAGGCACGGACGAGGTCACCCCGCTCGTGCACGATGGCATCATGTATGTGCCGAGCCGGAGCGCCATTCAGGCGTTGGACGCAGCGACCGGGGAGTTCATCTGGGAGTATGTGCGGCGTGCGGCTGAGGCGAGGGATGAAGACCTGCCCTTTACCCAACGACCCGGTTTGGCGCGTCGTAACATCGCCATCTACGGGGACAGGCTCTTCGCCGGCACGAGTGGCGCTGAGCTGCTTGCCCTAGATGCACGCACCGGGGCGCTCATGTGGGAGCATCAGGTAATCGACCCCGAGCCGGGGTATCGCTATACGAGTGGGCCGATCATTGTCCGTGGCAAGGTGATCGCGGGGATGACCGGTTGTGAGCGATACAAGAACGATGTGTGTTTCATCTCGGCTCATGATCCCGATACCGGTGCTGAGCTATGGCGTACCTCTACGGTGGCCGGACCCGGCGAAGCCGGTGGGGATACGTGGGGCGATCTGCCGCTGGCTTTTCGCGCAGGGGCGGATGCCTGGATTCCGGGGAGCTACGATCCCGACACCGACCTGATCTACTGGTCGACCGCGCAGCCAAAACCGTGGGCCAGCGCCCAGCGTGGCACGGAAGGCGCGGCCCTCTACAGCAACTCAACACTCGCACTTGACCCGGATACTGGTGAGATCCGCTGGTATTTCCAGCACATTCCGGCCGAGACGCACGACCTGGACGAGGTCTTCGAAATCGTGCTGGTTGACGGCGTCAATGGTCGGTCGCTC
>JAYZGM010000234.1:0-5260 GCA_036336225.1 Acidobacteriota bacterium
GTCGTGGACCGTCTGGAGCTCGCGCTCGGTCATGACCGTATCCAGGTCCGTCTGAAACTCGCGACGAAGACGGTCGATATCGGGTGGGGCGGTCATCGAGGATTGGTCGGGCTGCACTCAGCCCGGGGCACTTGTGGCTGACTGGGGCTGAGTCGTGGAGCTAGGCCGCGGCGCGCGCGTCTTTGGCTTGGCTCGCCAGTTGGGCAAAGGCGGTAGGTTCCTCGGCTGCGAGGTTGGCGAGGCTCTTTCGGTCTAGTGTGACGCCGGCGACCGCCAGCCCGTTCATGAACTGGCTATAGTTCAGACCGTGCTCGCGGGCTGCGGCGTTGATACGCTGAATCCACAGTCGACGAAAGTCCCGCTTTTTCAGCCGCCGTCCGATGTAGGCATACTCGGCGGCCTTATCGCCCGCCTCCTTGGCGGCCCGATAGAGCTTGCTCTTGGTGCCGAAGAATCCCTTCGTGCGGGCCAGTAGCTTCTTTCGTTTGGCCCGTCGGACCGATCCACGTTTCACTCGCGGCATAACACACTCTCTCTCTCTGTCTATCCGTTTGGCAGCAGACGCTGGACCTTACGCATATCGGCGGCAGATACGAGGGTGGACTGCCGAAGGTTGCGTTTCCGTTTCGTGGTCTTGCTCGTCAGGATATGCTGCTTGAGCGATGTGCTCCGCACAATCTTCCCGGTGGAGGTGGTCTTGAATCGCTTTGCCGCCCCCCGATGTGTCTTCATCTTCGGCATGACTACCCGCTCTGTCCCTTCTTGGCCCCACCAACTCCCGACAGGATGATATGCATCTGGTTCCCCTGCATGCTGGGGTGTGTTTCCGCGGCAGCCACGCCTTCGAGGTCTTCCATCAAACGGTCGAGAATGCGTCGTCCAAAATCGGGATGCGCCATCTCTCGGCCACGGAAGAAGATCGTGGCTTTCACCTTGTCGCCTTCCTTCAGAATCCGTTCGATATGCTTTTTCTTGAAGTTGTAATCGTGCTCGTCCACCTTGGGACGGAATTTGATCTCCTTGAGCTCGATTGACTTCTGATTCTTTCGGGCCTCGCGTGTTCGCTTCTGTTCCTGGTAGTGGTAGCGCCCATAGTCCATGATGCGACACACGGGCGGTGACGCCGTCGGTGAGATCTCGACGAGATCGAGCCCCTTATCGCGGGCGATGACCAACGCCTGCTGGGGCGACATGATACCAAGCTGCTGACCGGTGTCGTCGATGACACGGATCTCCCGTACTCGAATCCGTTCGTTGGTTCGCGTGCGCGATTCCCGTCGTTGATTTCGAACGAAAGCGATAGCGTCCCCCTTGTTGGATAGAGCGGGCTGCTGAGGTCAGCCCTTCTCCTGCACCTCTTTGAGTGCACTTGTGATGAAGTCGTCCAAGACGCGTGCCCCGCGGTCGCCGTCGGTTCGGTGACGCACGGCCACCGCGCCGTCGGCGTGCTCTCGGTCGCCGGTCACCAGCATGTAGGGTACTTTTTTTAGCTGGGCCGACCGAATCTTATACCCCATCTTCTCTTGTCGAGCATCGACCTCGACTCGAAGCCCCACCTCCCGCAGGCGGGTCGCCACGGTTTCGGCGTACTCACAGTGGCGATCTGCGATCGGAACCACCACCGCCTGGACAGGGGCTAGCCACAGGGGAAACGCCCCCGCGTAGTGCTCGATGAGCAATGCGATGAATCGCTCAAAGCTTCCAAAAATTGCGCGGTGAATGACGACGGGCCGATGCTCGGCGTTGTCGTCACCGATGTATTTGAGCTGAAAACGTTCCGGGAGCTGATAGTCCAGCTGGATCGTCGCGCACTGCCAGTTTCGTCCAATGGCATCCACCACGTGAAAGTCGATCTTGGGCCCGTAAAAATTGCCCTCACCCCCGGCGACGCGATAGGCCTGCCCGGCCGCGTCCAGCGCGTCCTTTAGCTGTTGTTCCGCCTGATCCCAGGTCTCTGTCTGACCGAGAAACGTCTCCGGTCGAGTGGAGAGCTCGACCGAGAACTCCAGCTGAAAGTCGGCGTAGACCCGCTGCACCAAACGCAGCAGACGCTCAACTTCGCTACTGATCTGGTCGGGTGCGACAAAGCAGTGGGCATCGTCCTGACAGAACTGCCGCGCACGGGTCAGGCCAGCGAGCACGCCAGAGGCTTCATCGCGGTGCAGCACGCTCTGGTCGTGGTAGCGGATGGGGAGATCTCGATAGCTCCGGACCTCGCTGGCGAACATCAACATGTGCCCGGGGCAGTTCATCGGTTTGAGACTGTAGGTCTCTCCTTCGGACTCGACCCGCAGCATGTTCTCCGCGTAGTGCTCCCAGTGGCCCGATGTTTCCCAAAGCGCCTTGTTGTAGACGAGCGGTGTGCGGAGCTCGACATACCCCTCGGGAAACAGGGTCGAGCGCATGTATTCCGCAAGCTGGTTCCACAACGTGGTGCCGTGAGCTAACCAAAACGCCGCCCCGGGGGCCCAGTGGTGAAAGGTAAACAGCCCCAGCTCGCGGCCAATCTTCCGATGGTCCCGTTTCTTGGCTTCCTCAAGTCGGCGCAGGTGCTCCTTGAGTGCCTTGTCCGAAAAAAACGAGGTGCCATAGATCCGCTGCATCGGCTGATTGCGAGCGTCACCTTTCCAATAGGCGTTTGAGCTCGACAGCACCCGGAACGCCTTGAGCGCGCCACTGGACGGGACGTGGGGCCCGGTGCAGAAGTCCATGAAGACACCGTCGATGGTATAGCACGAGACGACCGGACCACCCTTTTCTTCGATGAGCTCGACCTTGAGCGGCTCGTCCCGTTCAGCGAAATACTGTTTCGCCTCGTCTTTCGACATCATCTTGCGTTCGTAGGCCAGATTCTGGCTGGCAATCTCACGCATCTTGTTCTCGATCGCATCTAGATCTTCCGGGACGAACGGGCGATCGACGATGAAGTCGTAAAAGAACCCATCCTCGGTGGGTGGTCCGATACCACATTGCGCTTCGGGAAAGAGGCTTGTGACCGCGGCCGCCAACAGATGCGCCGTACTGTGTCGATAGAGCTCGAGCGCCTCAGGACCGTCCTTAGTGATGATCCGGACCGTGGCGTCCTCGTCAAGTGGATGCGTGAGGTCAACGGTCGTGTTCCCGACGGCTGCCGCCAGGGCCGCTTTCGCGAGTCTCGGCGAGATACTCTCGGCCACCGACCGCACCGGTGCGCCCTTCGGCATCAGCCGGGTGGAACCGTCCGGTAGCGTAACGGTGACTTGTGCCATGGTCTAACGGTCCCTGTGACCGCGTCGCCAGTAGGAGCCGCGAAAGTGGTAGGCACGGGCGGACTCGAACCGCCGACCTCCTGCGTGTCAAGCAGGCGCTCTAACCAGACTGAGCTACGCGCCTCTGTTCGAAAACTGTGTCCTCGTGGTTTCTGGTACGACTCGTTGAGGGACAACTAGCCAGTCGTCCCCAAACTCTTAAATATAGCAACCTTACGAAAACTGCGTCAATATCGCGGCTTCGCAGCGCCGGTCCTCGCAGCTCGTCCCCGATCTCCCACCTGGTCGGCCACGCGCCGCGTCCGCAATCTATGCGGCAGACCTCGGAGACAGGGCATTCGGGTGAGCCGCCCGGAGAGGGCGGACGATGTTCTCCGGGGGTCTCAAATGAGCGGAATCTCCGCGAGGTGGTCGAGCGCACGGTCCAATACCGGATCTTCCACGGGATCTTCCGGCGACTGACCCAGCTCGACCATGGGCTCTTGTACGGCAACTGTCGGCTCGATTCCACGACGGTGGATGCCCTCGCCAGAGGCGGTCAGGTATCGCGTGGACGACAACAGCAGACCGCTCCCGTCTGGAAGACGAACCAGTGTCTGCTCGGCGGCGCGCCCGGCCGTGCGAAGCCCGACCGTGTCGGCGCGGTCACTGTCGGTGAGGGCTGCCGTAAACAGTTCGGCGGCGCCGGCCGTGCCGGGGTTGGTCAGGATCACGACTGGGAGCGTGATCAACGCGGGTCGTGGGCTTCGTGCGATGGGCTGCTGGCCGTCCGATGACTCCCGAAGCACCAAGGTTTCGGTGTCGGTGAACAGCTCGGCCGCGGCCAGACCGGCGTCAAACGTGCCGGTCGCGGTTCCACGCAGGTCGAGCACGAGTCGTACCATCCCTTGCGCAGTAAGTGTCTCCACGGTGGTTTCGATGGCCCCGGCGGTCGTGTCGTCGAATTCCGCGAGTCGTACATAGCCGACACCATCGGCAACGATACGGCTTGTAAGATTCGCCGATCGCCCGTCGCGACGCGTGATGTCGAGGTCGATCGGCTCGGCCGCATTGCCGCGAATCACGTTCAGCCGTACGGTCGATCCAGCCTCGCCCCGGAGCAGGACGGCGCCCCGAACGACCGACATCATTCGTGTCGGTTGCCCGTCAATCTCCCGAATGTAGTCTCCCGGTCGTAACCCCGCGCTATCGGCCGGCGACCCATCCCGAGCTGACACCACTTGGATGTAGTACTGCCGCGTGAGCTCGAGACCGATGCCGGATCCCTGAGCCGGTGTATCCAACAGGACCACGTCATCGGCGGTGAGATATGCGCTCTGGGAGTCAAGCCCTGCGGCGAGCCCCCATAGCGCCCCTCGCATGATGAGGTCAGGCTCAACCGGCTCAACATAGTTGCTCGTCACGAGAGAGACGACATCCTCAAACACGCGAAGATGCCGATACGTATCTTCCCGCGCGACGACGCGTCCCAGGAGGCCGCCGACCAAGGTGTAGGCGAGCACCGGCGCTGTGAGCGCGAGAATGATGAAGCGGATGCGGTCGTTCATATCGTTAGCTCAAGAGTTTGAGCCATTCTAACGGATCGACTGGGCGACCGTCGACGCGGAGCTCGAAGTAGAGGGCCGGGGCGCCGGTCGGCGATGAACCCGCCGTGCCCAACTCCGCGCCGGCGTCCACCCACGCCCCCGCGCTGGTCTGCAGCGACTGCAAGTAGCCATAGAGGGAAAACGACTGGTCCCCGTGGTCGACGATAACAAGCGTCCCAAGCTCTTCGAACGGCCCAGCGAACGCGACTTGGCCTTCGTGCACGGCCCGGATCGGCTCCCCCACCACGACGGCGAACTCGATGCCTCCCCGCGCGACTGTGGTGCGAAACGCCGAGGGGCGCTCGCCGCAAAATGAGGCGGTCACGTTGCCGGGCACCGGCGCCTCGATTTCTCCTTTGAAGGGACGCAGTGGGAGTGTGATCCGCGTTGCGGGCAATGACGAATTCGCCGTGAGCGCGGTCAGCG
>JAYZGM010000235.1:0-22220 GCA_036336225.1 Acidobacteriota bacterium
TGCGATCGACGACTACGTGGACGAGCTGCACCATTCGACTCGCGGCAAAGCCTGACCCTGCTCTGGGCCTGTCGCCGACCCCATCGAGGAGTGGCGAATCTTCCCAGCTGAATTCCAGCTGCGTGTGGTGAAAGTCCCGCGTCGCACCGAGACCGGCGCTGGACCGGACAAACCAGGCGTGAAGCGGGAAAATACCGGCATTATTTGACCGACGACCAACGCAGATCGGCCGGATTCAGCGACGCTCGAATGCAGCGGGTCTTTGCCCCGGGCTGTGAGTGTCCCGTCTCCGAGGTTCTACATAACCGCCGACGGGCGATCACGCCGCGCCCACGACTCCTGTTGCGCACCTCGGAGACGGGACACTAGAATGTAAGAGCAGTCCGGGTTTGTTTTCCGACGTCTTTTCTTCCAGGCTCTGCGTCTAAGTCAATCATTCCTCGACGCACGCGCTACGACCGCCGTCGCGGCGCGGGTTGAGGTTCAGCAGAAACCGGTCGGTGGTGGGGAGAAGTCACAGTGGTCGAAGTTCAGCATGTGACCAAGCGGTATGGCGGGTTGACCGCCGTGGACGACTTGAGTTTTCAAGTAGAACGAGGTGAAATCCTCGGTTTTTTGGGACCGAACGGAGCCGGCAAGACGACGACCATGCGGATCTTGACCGGGTATCTCCCGGCTACCAAAGGCCACGCTCGGGTTGCCGGATTCGACGTGTTTGACCAGCCCCTGGAGGCCAAACGTAGAACCGGGTATCTTCCAGAAACCCCGCCGCTCTATCCCGAGATGACCGTGGGTGAATATCTCCAGTTTGTGGCCCGCATCAACGGGGTCCCGGCCGGCGACCGGCAGATGTACGTGCAGACCGCCATGGAGCGCACCAACATCACCGACATGGTCGAGCGGTATTGCGGCAAGCTCTCGAAAGGATATCGCCAGCGAGTCGGGCTGGCCCAGGCGCTGCTGCACAACCCGGAGGTGCTGATTCTTGACGAGCCGACAGCCGGGCTGGATCCCAGGCAGATTATCGAAACGCGGCGCCTCATCACCGAGCTGGCGGGTGACCACACCATCATTCTCAGTACCCACATCCTGCCCGAAGTCTCGCAAACGTGCCAGCGCGTGGTCATCATCAACCGGGGCCGGGTCGTCGCCGTGGATACCCCGGACAATCTGACCGCTCGCCTGCAAGGCTCGCAAAGCCTCTACCTCCAGCTTGACTCGAACGGTCAGGACCCGATTCCTGCGCTCGAGACGCTCGACGGCGTCGTCAACGTCTCGCTCGCGGAACAGCGTGACCACGTGGCGGGGCTACAGATAGAACTCGCACCCGGGCACGATGTACGCCGGGAGATCTCACACGCCGTGGTCACCAATGGATGGGGACTGCTCGAGCTGCGGGCCCAGCAGATGAGTCTGGAAGACATCTTCCTGCAGCTCACGACGGAGGAAGTCGGAGACGAGCCCGGCTCGGCCAGCTCAGAGCTCGTCTCGAGGACCGAGCCCGACCACGGTTCAGAGGAACAGACGCATGGGTAACATCATTGCACTCGCGCACAAAGAACTCCGGGCGTATTTCGTGTCTCCCATCGCCTACGTGCTGCTCGTGTTCTTTTCCTTGCTGTTTGGCTGGTTCTATGTGGCTGGCATCAACCTCATGGTCCAGCTCAGCATGGGACAATTCGGGATGGGAGGACCACAGGTCATCAATGTCAACGAGTTCATGATCCGACCGTTGTTTGGGAACACGGCTGTGATTTTGTTGTTTCTCCTCCCCATGTTGACCATGCGGTCCTACGCGGAAGAAAAGCGCTCCGGCACGATGGAGCTTCTCCTGACCTCGCCCCTCAGTGACTTCCAGATCATCATAGGAAAGTTTGTTGGGGCACTCGCTCTCTATGGCTTGATGCTCGCGGTCACCCTCATTCATATCGGAATCTTGTTCTGGTATGGCGAGCCCGAGTGGGGCCCGATCTTCACTGGATACCTCGGGCTGCTGCTCATGGGCGGAGCCTTCATCTCGGTTGGCTTGGCCATCTCGAGCATGACCAAGAACCAGATCGTGGCCGGGGTCGCCACCTTCGCGGTCCTGCTACTGTTCTGGATCATCAATTGGATCGGCGACTCGTCGGGGACGACAACCCAAGGTGTGTTGGCATATCTGTCGATACTCGAACACTTCGACGACTTTTCCAAAGGTGTGATCGACACCAAACATGTGACCTATTACCTTAGCTTCATCGGCGTCGGTCTATTCCTCACCGCCAAGTCGATGGACATGGAACGGTGGAACGGCTGACACCTCAATTTCAAGATGCTCAATAGAATCCTCGATATTCTCGGCTGGTTTGGCGCGACACTCGTGTTCACGGCTGTACTGGTCTGGCTGGTGCGGCCGGACCTCGAACAACTACGTCGAGTCCTGGCGTTGGGCGGACTGGTGTCGATCCTGGCCTATGGGGCAGCCCACTGGCGCGAGGTCGCACGCTCGTTCGAGCGCCGACAGACCCGATACGGCGCACTCGCCAGCACCGGCATTCTGTTGGTGTTGGTCATTGTCGTCGCGTTGAACTACGTGCTTGCTCGTCAGAATCAGCGTTGGGATCTCACGGCCGCTCAGCAGTACTCGCTCTCGGAACAAACAAGACGGGTGCTTGACAGTCTCTCGGCACCCGTGCGAATTCTGGTCTTTGCCCGAGAGCCAGAATTCCCACGGTATCAGGACCGTCTGGACGAGTATGCGTATCAATCAAGTCAGGTACGTGTCGAGTATATCGACGCGGATCGGCAACCGATGCTCGCCCGCCAGTATGAGATACAAACCTACGGCACCATCATCTTTGACTACGAAGGCCGGGTAGAACGGGTCGAGTCCGATTCCGAGCAAGATTTGACCAACGCGCTGATCAAAGTAGTGGAGGGCGCCGAGCAAACGGTCTACTTCATGGAAGGTCACGGGGAAAAGACTCATACCGATTCGAATCGGGAAGGCTATAGCACGGTCTCAGCGGCCCTGGAGCTCGATAACTTCAGCGTTCAGTCGCTGGTGTTGGCGCAACAAGGGTCGATACCGGACGACGCCACGGTCGTGGTTGTGGCTGGACCCCAGACCGATCTGCTTCCAGGTGAGATCGATGCGCTCGAGTCCTACCTCACTGGCGGCGGGAAGCTGTTGCTGATGCTAGACCCCCCGACCAGCTCAGACACCGCTGGTCCCGAAGGCGTGCTGGAATTGGCGCGTAGCTGGGGTATCGAGGTCGGCATCAATGTCGTGGTCGATGCGAGCGGTATGGGCCAACTCTTCGGGGCCGACGCAACGATGCCGGTCGCAGCGAACTATCCCATCCACCCAATCACGGACCGGTTCGATCTGCTGACCGCCTACCCGCTAGCACGGTCGGTTGATGCGGCAACCGGCACCTCCGATGGCCGGATCCCACAGTCATTCATCGAAACCAGTGCCCAGAGCTGGCAGGAAGCCGATATCGAGAGCCTTGCCAGCGGTCGCGTCGAGCTTGAGGAAGAGGCCGGTGACCGTCCAGGACCGGTCGCCATCGGTATGGCGGTCTCGGTTCCCCTGACCGACGCGGCCGAAGACGGAGACTCGAACGAGACCCCGGAGCCCAGTCAAGCCGATGTCGGGGACGATGCAGAGATGGCAGATGATGACACGCCCCCCGAGGAAACGCGACTTGTCGTGATCGGCGATTCCGACTTCCCCACCAACGCCGTGATCGGTATCGGGGGCAATCGCGACATGTTCCTCAACACGATCAGCTGGTTGGCGCAGCAGGAGAATCTCATCTCCATCCGCGCCCGGGAACCGGAAGACCGACGCCTGACTTTGACCGCCGACGCGCAACGCCGCGTGTTCTGGCTCTCGGTGCTCTTCATACCGGCGGCCGCACTGGGCGCCGGCGTATACACCTGGTGGCAACGACGATAAAAAAGCCATGCGTGGAATCCGATCGACACTGGCGCTGCTCGTAATCGCATTGCTGCTCGGTGCGTATATCTACTTTGTGGAAGCGGACCGCCCCCCCGCGGGTACCGCCGAGCCACTCGCGACCGTGTTTGAGATGAACTCGGATGACATCGACTCGCTCTCGGTCACATCGACCGGCGGTGTCCACACGAAGCTCCAAAAGACAGACGACCGGTGGCAGCTCGTCGAGCCGTTTCGCGGTAACGTCGATGTAACGAAGGTCGTGTCACTGTCGTCCAGTCTTGCCAGCCTGGAAATGCAACGGGTCGTCGCCGAACCGGAAGATGCACCAAACCTCGAAATGTTTGGACTAAGCGCGCCACGGATCGAGGTTGGTTTCACGACGACGACCGACGAAGACGCTCGTCTTCAAATCGGCGAACGCACTCCGACCGGCAGCGATCTCTACGCAACCGTCGCCGCGTCGAATCGGATTTTCCTCATCTCTGGGTTTCTCGAAGACACCTTCGACCAAACGACGTTCGATTTGCGGGACAAGTCGATCCTCGACATCGTGAGAAACGACGTCGACGCGTTGGAAATCTCCGGAGGAGATCTATCGATTCGGCTCGAGAAAGACGACAGCCAATGGGCGCTGGTGAGACCGATCGCAGCCGCCGCCGATCTCGGAACAACCGACGGCTTGGTGGGTCGCCTCAGCACGGGCCAGATGGTGGCGGTGGACGCCGAAGATACCGATGTACTTGAACCCTATGGGCTCAACCAACCACGGGTGCAAGTCACGGTAGGCCTCGGCAGCTCTGCGGCCACGCTATTGGTGGGCGGAACGGCGCCAGACGGCACGGTGTACGCCAGAGATGCGGCTCGTGGTCTGGTCTTCAGGGTCGAAGAGTCGCTCGTGGCGGAGCTTGGACGGGAGGCAGACGCGTATCGACGTAAAGACCTCTTCGCGTTCCGTCCGTTCAACGCGACGGCGCTGCAGCTGACCCTAGATGGAGAGCGATGGCGATTTGAACGGACCGAAGACGACGATGGCACCGACGGCTGGCATCGCACGAGCCCGGACCCAGGTGACGTTGACCAAACCTCGATGGACGACCTTCTCGCCAAACTATCCAACCTCAGAGCGGAAGAGTTCGCCGCCACTCGCGAGGACACAGGACTGGATACCCCGACGGCGACGATTGAGGTCACATTTGACGACGATGCGAAGCAAGAACGCGTGGTCGTCGGTCGGCGGGATGATACGGTGTATGCCGTGAGTGGGGACGAGACGGGCGCGGCGCGTCTAAACACCCGTAGCTGGGACGATGCGCTCGAGGCGTTGGGGCCACTCCGCAGCACGCCAGACGACGCCCCGTAATTCTTGCTTACCCTAGTCGCTCGCCAACATCGGGTCGCGGACACCAGCTTCGGCAAAACCGCGGGCCCGCAGCTGGCAGCTGTCGCAGCGACCACATGGCACCCCGGCGCTGGTCGGGGTATAACAGCTGTGGGTCAGCCCATAGTCGAGCCCTAGAGAGACCCCGCGCAGAATGATCTGTGCCTTGGTGAGCGTGACCAATGGCGCTCGAATCCGTATCGGCCTGCCCTCGATCCCGGTCTTGGTGGCCAATGCCGCCAACGACTCAAAGGCGGCAAGATACTCCGGACGGCAGTCGGGATATCCAGAGTAGTCGACCGCGTTGACCCCCACCACGAGTTCACGCGCACCGAGCACCTCGGCCCAGCCCAGGGCGAGCGACAACAACACGGTGTTTCGCGCAGGAACATACGTGGTGGGAATACCCGGTCGCTCAGGCGGTTGGTCATGCTCGACGAAGCCGTGGCCGGTGAGGGCCGACCCACCGAAGACCGCCAGGTCCACGTCTAGCTCGACGTGACGGACAACACCAAGGGCTGTTGCCACCCGACGAGCGGCCACGATCTCGTTGGCATGAATCTGCCCATAGCGGACCGTCAGCGCATAGATCCTGAACCCATCGGTTTGAGCCAGCGCCGCCGCGGTGTAGGAGTCGAGACCACCGCTTAGAAGGACGACCGCGGCAGGCCCCTTAGTCCCTAGTGTCATACCCCACGTGTCTCAGCTCCCCACAAGTACTTGTGCAGTTGTACCTGCAACCGAACCGGCAGTCTATCGGCAAGCACCCACTCCGCCAACTGCTCCGGGGCTAACCTCGCGTGCACCGGAGAAAACAGAACATCGGCGCACCTGGCGTTCAGCTGGTGCTGGGACACGACGTCCTTCGCATAGTCGTAGTCGACACGGTCCGCGATGACAAACTTGACCTGGTCGTGTCCCAATAACCGATCTATGTTGTCCCATGCGTTCCGCTGGACCTCGCCACTACCTGGGCACTTGATGTCCAAGACCTTGATGACGGCGGCAGGCACTCGGGCGATGCTGATGTGGCCCCCCGTCTCCAGCATCACGGTCGCACCCCGTTCAAGCAACCGGTGCATGAGGGGGTAGACCTCCTCCTGGAGCAATGGCTCACCCCCGGTGATCTCGACCAGATTGCAGTCGAACTTCTCCACTTCGGCCAGCACGTGGTCGATCTCGAGCCGTTGGCCGTCGTGAAACGCATACGGCGTGTCACACCACACGCAACGCAGGTCACACGCGGTAAGCCGGACAAACACACACGGGCGTCCGGCGTGGTCGGACTCGCCCTGAATGGAATAGAAAATCTCGTTGATCGTCAGCGACACGAAGCGTCCATTTTAATGTCCCGGCACTGTGATTCGCCGCCCGACCTTCGAGACCCCGATCCGCGGGCAAAGTGTCGAGAGCGCGCATTGGTGACAGATGGGGTAAATAGGTTTGCAGACATTCTGCCCCCACGTCACCAGATACTGGTTGATCTTGCTCCACCATCGTTTCGAGGCCACCTCATACAACGCCTGCTCCGTTGCTTCAGGCGACCGGGTCTCAACCCACCCCAGACGGTTCGCGATGCGGTGCACATGGGTGTCGACACAAATGTTGTCTCGGCTCTTAAGCGCCACTATGAGCACCAGGTTGGCAGTCTTTCGTCCCACGCCCGGGAGCGCAACCAACTCGGCCATCGACACCGGTATCTGTCCTTCGTGGTACTTGACCAGCAAACGACACGTCTCCTTCACGTGTCGTGCCTTGTTCCGATAGAAGCTCACCGGGTAAATGAGTTTTTCGATCGTGCTCACGCGGAGCCGTCGCATTGTGTCCGGGTTGTCGGCTCGGCGAAACAACCGAGTCGACGCCTCAAGCGTCACCGGGTCACGCGTTTGGGCCGACAGCATCGTCGCGATCAAGACCTTAAAAGGGTCCGACTGCCCGTCTGACGCGATCTTCTCGACGGCCGGCGCCGCAAAAGGCTGAAGGGCTCGGGTGAGCCGACGCATGACCCGCCCGACATGGGGACGACGGACGGCCAATGGTGCGAGCCGGTGTGGTCCGGATCGAAGGGAATCGGTCACTGAATGAATAATCCCTGGCGGATCGCCGTCAGGGATGGCGTCATCGACGATACACGCATCACCGCAACGGTCCGGCCGGCAAAGGAACCGGCGTCACTGCCTCACGACCCGCGAGCACTTCCACGACGTTGCGCACCGCTAGCTCCGCCATTGCGATCCGTGTCTCCCGCGTGGCGCTTCCCAGATGCGGTGTCAGACACACGTTCTCGAGACCGACCAGCGCCGGCGACACAGAGGGCTCGTGTTCGAACACATCCAGGCCGGCTCCCGCAATCAGCCGCTCATCGAGCGCCCAGGCCAGCGCCTCCTCGTCTACCACCCCACCGCGGGAGGTATTGATCAGAAACGCAGACCGCTTCATCCGCATGAGGGCTCGCCGACTGATGAGATGCCGTGTCCGTTCGCTCAACGGGACGTGCACGGAGACGATGTCGGAAGTCAACAACAGCTCGTCCAGCGGCATCCGTTTCTCGTCATCGGGCCCGGTACCCTCGGTCGACGGGTCGAGGACGTGTCCACGCATTGACAACACCGCGCGCATGCCAAAGACCGGGGCGACCGCCGCGACGGCACGGCCGATCCGACCAGGTCCGATGATGCCAAGCTGCTTGCCGCGCAGCTCGGTCCCCAGAAGAGAGTCGAAGGACCAGCCCTCCCAGCGTCCCGCCCGTATGAACCGGTCTCCTTCCCCAACGCGCCGGGCCACCGCGAGAATCAGCGCCCAGGTCAGCTCGGCGGTCGCCCCGGTCAGAATATCGGGTGTGTTGGTCACAACGATTCCGCGTTCCGCGGCCGCAGCCAAGTCGATATTGTCGTAGCCGACGGCGACCGTGGCCACCACCCTGAGCTGCGCCCCCGCGGCGACCAAGGCGGTCCGGTCCAGCTCATCATTAAACATACACACGACACCGTGTTTACCGGACAGACGCTGACAGAGCGCCTCGTGGGGCAGCGCGTCCGTCTGGGCATGACAGTCAACTTCACACGTCTCTGCGAGCTGGGACAGGACGGAAGAAGGCATCCGACGCGTGACCAGCACGGGCGGTTGGGAAGCAGACATCTCACGAATCGGGGGGGAAGCCCCCATCACACCGTCAGTCAACGTCGCGACCCGGCGGATCGACGATGCCGACCACCGCGGCATCGACCGGCGCACCGCGTCTCTCTAAGACCGACCTCGCGGCGCGGCCCTCGAGCACCAGGAGCACGAGCTCCCCGACTCCGGCCCCGACGACGTCGACCGCCAAAAGAGCCGGGCCGACAGAGTGCCCGTCAGACCCGACCGGCTGAGTGACTAACAGCTTGGCACCAACCAAAGAATCGTGCTTCTGGGTGGCGACCACGGTCGCCACAATCCGCGCTATGCGCACCGTGGCCTCCGTCGGACACTAAGCAGAACAAGGTTGCCAACGTCTGGATGTCGTGGCGCCCGGCCCACAAGACGTGAGGAGGGTACAGACCGGAAGTATTCAACCGACGAGCAACGCGGAGAACCGGGGTGCATCGGTGGCCAGATTGGCAACTCTATTCTGGTAAGGGTCCTTACCCTCACCGGGTGGCGCGGAGGACGGTGCGCTCCGACACAGGTTGTTCCTGAGGCGGCGGATCGCAGATTCCGGTAACCGCCGCATCGGTCGGAACCGTCCGAGGAAGAAACGGAAGTGAGGCCTCCCGCCCCCGCACAAAGAACACGTCTTCGCCGACCCCAGCCCCGACTGAGTCGACGGCCACCACGGGGCCACCGACCGGCTCACCCGACGATGAGTGCGGTTGAAGCAGTAACAACGTGGCGCCGGAGAGACCGGGGTCCTTGAGGGTCGCCACGACCGTGCCGATCACTCGTGCCAGCTGCATGGCCTCCCGCTCGTGCCCCACGCCACTTGGTCAGCCAAGACAGCACTAGGGCGTGTCCACCGTGTCAACGATACCGACGATGGCGGCATCAACCGGACGGTCGGCGAGTCCATGCGCCATCCGCGCCGAGCTTCCACCAACCACAAGCACACGCTCGCCGACCCCCGCATCGACGGTATCTACGGCCACCATTGGGGCACCTTGCGCGGTCCCGGTAGGGAGCTCTGGTTGTACCAGCAACAACTTGCTGCCGACCAGTCGCTCGTCCTTGCGAGTCGCGACAACCGTTCCGACGACTCTACCGAGAATCATGGGGTAACAACGCAGGTCAGGGGCAAAGCCAAGCCGTGCAACACGGGTCCGATCCGACGTTACGTCGTGCTCGCCTTACCGATCGGGAGGGCGTCCTCAAGATTGGCGTGTGGTCGTGGAATCACGTGCACCGACACAAGCTCCCCGACCCGTCTCGCGGCCGCCGCCCCAGCGTCGGTGGCCGCCTTGACCGCAGCCACATCACCACGAACGATCGTCGTTACAAATCCGGCGCCGATCTTTTCCCACCCAACGAGAGTCACCTTGGCAGCCTTCACCATCGCGTCTGACGCTTCGATCATTGCGACGAGACCTTTGGTCTCAACCATACCGAGCGCTTCGCCCATCACCACTCTCCTCAGAAGGGCCGTGGCGCAGCACGCCCGCCTCTCTACACATGCTATTGAAACTGCCGGACGGCGTCGGCGACGAGCGCCGTCAGCTCGCGGTATGTTAATCGAACTTCCTCGTCGTCACCAACGACCAGACCAACCCCAACGTTGGTAAGATTGTCGAACCGCTCCGGGTCAACCAGTCGCTCACCGGGACTCGACGGAGCGCGTACGGTCTGACAGTCCGCCGACGATGTGGAATCGGTGTCGGGGGGGCACAACGGCGCTGGCGCCGCAATGCCGTAGCGATCTCGCAGGCCTTGGAGACGGTTGACCTCTTCTCTCGACAGCACGCGCTCACGACCGAGTTGTCTGGCCACCAGACTGATCCGGGCGAAGTGCTCCAGAGTTTCCATCTTGTAGTAAGCAGGAAACAGCCCTTGCGCCACGGTGACTGCGCCATGGTTCGCCAACAACAGCCCATCGTGAACCTTGATGTACTGACGCACGGCATCAGCCAGCTCATGCGTTGATGGTGTGCCGTATTCGGCGATCGGGATACTCCCCAGAGTAGTCACTACCTCCGCCAACACGGCCTTATCCAGCGGAATCCCTGCAACCGCGAATCCCGTGGCGGTTGGTGGATGGGCATGAACGACGGCGCTGATCTCTGGACGGTGCTCATACACGGCCAGATGCATCAGGAGCTCGGACGAGGCCTCCCGGTCACCGGTCAACTTGCGACCAGTGAGATCCGTCGTAACCATCATGTCCGGGGTCATGAAACCCTTGGAGACGCCGGTGGGTGTCGTGAGGAGGCGATCATCATCGAGTCGAACACTGATGTTGCCATCATTCGACGCGACAAACCCGCAGGCGTGCAAACGCCGCCCGATCTCGACGATGTCGGCCCGAAAGCGCTCGTCGTTGGGTGCCATAACCGTTACTGACCAGAAGCTGTGGCTCGAGCGCCTTGCCGATACGTCGTGCGACAGTCCTCGGAGCAGAAGTACTGCACGCCGTGACGACTGCGAGCCGTGAGCGCACGGGCCCTGTCCACATACGTGCCACACACGGGGTCTCTTACCAAAGGCACACCGTGACTCGGCGGCACCTGTGGTCTGCTCGTGGCCCCCTCCACCACCCCACCAAGAAACTTCCAGGCGAGCCGGATCACCACCATCGCGATCAGGAAACGTAGGAGCCAGCCCAAAGCCATGGTTCACTCGTCAGGGATGAGCGGAACGCAGTCGCTCGATGGCGTCGGCCGCGGCCATCGCCTCCAAACTGCCGGGAACCACCCGCTGTACCTCTTCCCAGGCCGCAATGGCGCCCTCAAGATCCTGTTTCCCGAACGCCCGTACCACCCCGACGTGCAGGAGCGTCTCAGCGTGCGCCGGTTCGATCTCCAACGACCGATCGAACTGCTCCAGCGCTTGATCCAGATCGCCACCGTAGTAGTAGGCCACCCCCAGATCCGTGCTCCGGTCAACATCGTCCGGTTCCAGCGCGAGTGCGGCTTCGAACCAGGACACGGCCTCCTCAAAGCGCTGTGCCTCGAGGAACAACGTGCCCAAATCCACTCTCGCCTGCACGTTTGCTGGGTCTTGGTCAGCCGTAGCCTGCAGCTCCGCCACGCGGGCCGCATCGAGTGATGGCAATTCGGGAGTGGGAGGGGTCGTCGCAGATTCGGTCGACGGCGCGGCAGCGGCCGCCACGGGGGTCTCGGCGGGACGCTGGCTCCAGACGATCCACCCCATCAACCCCGCAGACACCACCATAGAGGCAACGAGCGCGAGCGTGTCCTTGCGTTTCATGAAATCGTCGGTGTATTCATCATCATCATAGCAATGTGCCTACTCATCTGCCAGTGGGCGCTAGTGGACTCTCTCGAAGCAAGGTGGCCATCTCGCGAACTGCGCGTTCCAGCCCGACGAATACCGCCCGTGACACGATGCTGTGTCCGATATTTAACTCGACGAGTTCCTGAATGGCCACGATCGGTTCGACATTGACATAGGTCAGACCGTGACCACCGAGCACATGGAACCCCGCCGACCGAGCCTCCGTGGCTGCTTGCCGCACCCGCTCGAGCTCCGCATCTCGTGCGACCGATGTCGCATCCGCATACGGACCGGTGTTGATTTCGACCGCGGTGGCACCGGTCCTCCTCGCCCCGGCCATTTGCGCCGGGTCTGGGTCAATAAACAGGCTGACCGCCACCCCGGCGGCCTGGAGACGCGCTACCGCGTCGGTCAGAGCCCCTTCGTGTCCCACGACATCAAGACCTCCGGTCGTTGTCACCTCACCCGGATGTTCGGGAACAAGTGTCACTTGATGGGGCGCGACCTCAGACGCGATCGCCACCATCTCGTCGGTAGCCGCCATCTCGACGTTCAAGCGTGTCGAGACGACCTCTCTGAGCAGTCGGAGATCACGGTCCTGGATGTGTCGCCTATCTCCCCGCAGATGGACCGTGATGCCGTCCGCCCCGCCCAGCTCTGCAAGACCGGCGGCCACGACCGGCTCCGGCTCCCGGGCACGACGTGCCTGGCGAATCGTCGCGACATGATCGATGTTCACACCCAATCGCATCTGCTCATCTCCGACCACGGCGGGGACCATCCATCCCCCCGGCTACTTTCCGATTTCCGCTCGCACAGCCTCGGCAATCGTATCGGCCAATCTCCGGATGTGAGTCTCAGTCGGACCTTCCACCATGATCCGAAGCAGAGCCTCGGTGCCGGAGTATCGAACCAGCACTCGACCGTCCGGACCCAGATCCGTCGAGGCGGCTTCGACACAACGCGAAACGGTCGGCAGCTCGTCCAACGGGACGCGGCGCCGGACCGGCACGTTGACCACCACCTGGGGCGCCGGCACGAGTTCAGCGGCCAACTCCGACAACTCACATTCGCTCTCGATCACAGCGCGGATGATGGTGAGGGCCGTCGCCACCCCGTCCCCGGTTGGGAGGTGGTCACCCAAGATGATGTGTCCGGATTGCTCGCCCCCGATCACCAGGCCGTGCCGCAACATTTCGGCCCACACCATCCGGTCGCCGACGTCGCAGCGATGTAACGCGACGCCACGAGCGCGCAGAGCCTGTTCGAGACCGATGTTGCTCATCACCGTAGCCGCCACCCCCGCCCCCGAGAGACGTCCGGCCGCGGCCAGGCGACGGGCGGCGATGAGAAGCACGGCGTCGCCATCCACCACCCCTCCCCGGTGATCAACAAAGACCACGCGGTCGCCATCACCATCGAAAGCGGCACCAAGCCAACACCCCTGCTCCACCACGGTCTTGGCCAGACGCTCCGGATGGGTCGACCCGCAGTCTAGATTGATGTTGTCCCCGGTGGGTGTGTCACAAATAACGACAGGATTCAAGCCAACCCGGCGCATGACCCGCGGCGCCAACTTGCTTGTGGCCCCGTGGGCACAATCGATCGCCACCGAAAACGTCGGCGGGATGGTCACCCCAGCGAAAAGACGGCTCGTGTGCGTTTCATACCGTTCAACCCCGGTCACCGAACGGGCGGTTCCCTTCGACGCCGATACGAGCCAGGTCTCATCCTCCACGGCCGCCGTAATCCGTTCCTCCAGCGGTTTGTCGGCCTTCTCGCCCGTCGCGGTGAGAACCTTGACCCCGTTGTCCCGAAAGGGGTTGTGCGACGCTGAAACCACGAGACCGACATCATAGCCGCCGTCTCGAGTCAAGAATGCGACGGCGGGCGTTGAGAGCACTCCTCCGTCGTCGACCTGGGCACCCTGACTCATGAGCCCACTGGTAAGCTGACCGGTGATCCACTCACCCGACGCTCTGGTATCGCGACCGACGAACACGCGGGCCGAGCCCCGGTGACCGGATGCCACCGTCGCCAGCGCCGCGCCGAGCCGCGTCAATGTGGGCCCATCGAGTGGGGGTTCACCCGGTGTCCCTCTCACGCCGTCGGTCCCAAACAGACTCGCGGGCATCGTATCAATCCTTCAGCACATAGCACGCTGGCCGCATCTTCGACGAACCCGTGGGTTCGCCCTCGTTGCGGAACGATGTAGGAATACCAGCAGTGAAGTCACGCCGGTGTGACTGGACGACGTGACAGAGCGCTTCACCGTTGGACGGGCGCAGGACAGCTGGGACCGTCCGCTACCGCAGCGTCACCTCGACCATCGAGGGCTCGATGAGAGTCACCGCGAACGCGCGATGCGGCTCGACCACGACCACGCGATCGTAGCGACCGGGTCCGAGGTCGGCAAGGTCGACCGTCGCGCCCACCGCCGTCACATCGAGCCCACGCATCTGTTCCGGCGAACCATGCACCGTCACGGCAACCGTCGGCGGAGACAGGGTCGATCTGAGCCCACTTCGCCGGTTTCGCACCCTCACCGGTACATCGGCTAAACGACGTTCCACCGACGCCCACACGATGTCGACGGTCACCCGCGCCAGTCGGGGAGTGACGAGACGCAAATGCGGGTCCGCGACACCAACCGTAACCATCTGCACCACGGTCGACGAGGCATTCGCAACGTCAAGTGGTTCGGTCAGGGCTCCAGTCGCGGTTGACACCAGACTCTGAGGGCCAACCACATCGACCATGGCTGGCTCCGATCTCACCGAGCCGACGACAAAGCCTGCGGCAGGAGCTCCACGTATGGTCGGCATCACAGGGATCGCACGCGGCCCCCCCATGGCCTCCATCGTGAGCGCCACCGTCGAGGGGAGGACCTGGATCACCTGGACCCCAAGCGGGGCCCGGATGCGGTCCGCGGTCATGTTGAACAGCCGCGGGCCTGGACGCTCCATCCGCAGGTCGATAAATGCGACCACGTCACCGGAGTCCAGTCGTCGAAGTGTGCCGGACGGCCCACGCAGCCGCACCTCAACCGTGTCTGGCGGTGCGGTCAGGATCTCCAGCGACTCGGGCAGATTTTCGAATGCTATCGGGACGCGCAACCCTCGCTCCGCGATCGGGTCCCCGGACACCATGAGCCACAACACCGTCGCCAGTGCCACGGCAAACAACCGGAGCCCCAGATCCTGAAAAAGCCAGCGCGATCTCATGAGTCGAACGACTTCGCCTCCCCCCGACCCCGTGGCCGCCATCGCATCAGCGCGTCCAGCCGATACCGCAGCTGTTCCGGGTCCAGTTCCTGTTCGATTTGACCATCGTGGACGAGAGACAGCTGACCCGTTTCTTCTGACACGACCAGCGCCACCGCGTCAGTTTCTTCGCTCAGACCAATCGCGGCGCGGTGCCGTGTGCCCAGATTCTTTGTCACCCGTGGATCGACGGTCAGAGGGAGGAAGCAGGCCGCAGCCGCGATCCGGTTCTGCTGGATGACCACGGCGCCGTCATGGAGCGGTGAACCGGGACGAAACACCGTCACCAGGAGGTCATAACTCACCTCCGCGTCTACCGGGATCCCATTTTCGACATAGTTCCGTAGCCCAATTTTTCGTTCTAGGATCACGAGCGCGCCGATCCGCTGCTCGGCAAGCATGCGGAGCGCCACGACGACCTCTTCAATGGATTCGTCGGTCGCTGCGGGCCGGTGCAGATACCGGAAAAACGGGGCCCGACCAAAGTGCGCCAGCGCCCGACGGATATCACCTTGGAACAACACGATGGCGGCGAACACGACGTAGCCGAACATATCCCCGACCAACCAGTTCAACGTCTGGAGCGGGGTAAAGCGGGATGTGTAATACAAGAGGACGATCAGACCGCCTCCAATAAAGATCTGAAACGCGTGGGTTCGTCGCGCCAACTTGAGGACCTCGTAGATGAGCACCGACACAATCGCGATGTCCAACAGGTCCCACCAGCCCATCCGACTGAGACGCACTACGGCGACGTTGTCTAGCACCGGCACCTCACGATGAGCTGTCCCCGTCTGCCGCGCGACAGCGATCGGCGACCGCGACGACCTGACTCATGTCTCGCACATTGTGTACCCGTACGACATGCGCTCCGTTCAGGACCGAGGTCACAACCGCCGCCGCCGTCGCCCAGTCGCGAGCTTGCGGCCCACCGGTATCGTCCGCCAGGAACGACTTTCGCGATGGTCCCACCACGATCGGACGATTCAAACGGGCCAACGCCCCGAGCTTCGCCAAGACGGTGTAGCAGTGTTGGGCTCGCTTGGCGAATCCCACGCCCGGATCCACCATGATGCGAGCACGGTCAACACCTGCCTCGACCGCCGCCGTAATCCGCTCGTCCAGCTCCGCGACCACCTCGGCGGCCACGTCGCCATACTCGGCGTCGCGATGCATCCGAAGCGATCGCCCCCGATTGTGCATCAGAATCAACGCGGCTCGGTGGTCGGCGACGACCTCGGCCAATGCCGGCTCGTAGAGAAGCCCAGACACATCGTTGATGATAGCGGCTCCGTGGTCCAGTGCCACCTGGGCCACGTCCGCCTTGTAGGTATCAACCGAGACTGGCACCCCCACCCGACCGATCACGCGTTCGAGCACCGGCCGCACACGGGAGAGCTCTTCCCGAGTCGACACCGGCGCGGCGCCGGGCCGAGTTGACTCACCCCCGATATCGAGCAGGTCAGCCCCAGCTGCCACCAGTGCCATAGCATGATCCGAGGCTCGACGCGTATCGTTCCAATCACCACCATCGGAGAATGAATCCGGGGTAACGTTCACAACTCCCATCAGGAGCGTTCGCTGGCCAAGGACCAACGACGAGCCGTGTGGGAGAGGCAGCGTATAACGACACCGAACATTCATGGTCGTGAGCAGCAACACAGACGCCTAGAGA
The DNA here is from genome assembly GCA_036336225.1 of Acidobacteriota bacterium. Classification (GTDB taxonomy): domain Bacteria; phylum Acidobacteriota; class Vicinamibacteria; order Vicinamibacterales; family UBA8438; genus JAJEEA01. Next base: position 16,683 of record JAYZGM010000235.1, read on the forward strand.
ACGGCGTACCGCCAGGGAGCGGGAAGGACGAATAACCAACGACAGGTGTGTCGCACCTGCCGCCAGACACCTGGCTATTCTTGAGGCAACGGTTTCCCGAGTGGAGGCACGACGGGGGGACGCTCCGTCTCGGGGGTGGCGGGTTGATCGGTCGCGACCGGCTCGGTCACGATCGGGTCGTCAAGTGGTTGTCCCGATACGATCCGTATGACCTGGGCACCAGAAAGCACTTCGCGTGTCAACAGCTCTTCGGCGATCCTCAGGAGCGCCGTCTTCTTGGTTTCGAGAATCGTCCGAGCGCGATCGTAGTTGTCGGTCACGATCCGCTTGATTTCCTGGTCGATCCGATTCGCAGTCTCCTCGCTGTAGTCCTTGTGCTGAGCAAAGTCGCGACCCAGGAAAATCTCTTCATCCTTGCGACCAAAGGTCAACGGGCCAACCGCCTCGCTCATACCCCACTCACAAACCATTTTCCGCGCCAAGTCCGTCACCCGGTCCAGATCATTGCCTGCACCTGTGGTCACAGTCGTGTTCGTAATCTGCTCAGCAATCCGTCCCCCGAGGAGCACGGCCAATTGGTCATTGAGATACTCAGCCGAGTAATTGTGCTTGTCGTCGACCGGCAACTGTTGGGTTACACCGAGCGCCATGCCACGCGGAATGATCGTAACTTTGTGAACAGGATCCGAATGTTCAAGCTCGACCCCGAGCAGGGCATGGCCCGCTTCGTGCACTGCCGTAATGTGCTTCTCCTCGTCACTGATGATGAGCGAGCGACGCTCCGAGCCCATCATCACTTTGTCCTTGGCAAACTCGAAGTCCTGCATCGCCACAGTCTTCTGGTTGTATCGCGCTGCGTTGAGCGCCGCCTCATTGACCAGATTGGCGATATCGGCTCCACAAAAACCGGCTGTTCCCCGCGCCAGCACGTGAATGTCGACGTCGTCCGACAGTGGGATCTTCCGCGTGTGGACACCGAGAATGCCCTCACGCCCCTTCACGTCGGGTCGATTGACGACGATCCGCCGATCAAACCGGCCGGGCCGTAGCAGGGCCGGATCCAGCACGTCGGGCCGATTGGTTGCCGATACAAGGATGACCCCTTCGTTTGACTCGAAGCCGTCCATCTCGACGAGCAATTGGTTGAGGGTTTGCTCGCGCTCGTCGTGCCCACCCCCGAGACCAGCCCCGCGATGTCGGCCCACGGCGTCGATCTCATCGATAAACACGATGCAGGGAGCATTTTTCTTACCCTGCTCGAAGAGGTCCCGGACACGCGACGCACCGACCCCGACAAACATCTCAACAAAATCGGACCCACTGATCGAAAAAAACGGTACGTTGGCCTCGCCGGCCACCGCGCGCGCCAGCAGGGTCTTGCCGGTTCCTGGGGGACCCATGAGGAGCACGCCTTTCGGAATACGCCCCCCCAACTTCTGGAACTTCTGGGGCTCCCGGAGAAACTCGATAATCTCCTGAAGTTCTTCCTTCGGCTCGTCCACACCGGCGACATCCTTGAACGTCACCTTCTTTTGCGTACTCGACGAGAGTTTCGCGCGGCTCTTCCCAAACGACAGCGCCTTGTTGCCACCACTCTGGACCTGGCGCATGAAAAAGACCCAAAATCCAATAATCAGCAGGATCGGCGCCCAGGAGTACAACAATGTCGCCCAGGGGCTCGCCGCCGCCGCCTTGGCTTGAATCACGACATCGCGCTCGATCAGTTTGTTGGCCAGTCCTTCATACTGCGGCGGGGCGTAGGTGCGAAACCGTTCACCACTCGACGAGGTTCCAACGATTTCGTTTCCGGTGAGTTCCACCCGATCAACCTGACCGGTATCGACCCATCGAATAAACTCACTGAACGCCACCGGAGTGTCGCCCGTCCGGAACTGAGACGACAGGCTCCAGATCGAGACCACCACGACCACCAGAACCATCCAGAACAGCAGGCTGCGTGTCGTCGAGTTCACAGAATATCCCCCAGAGATCGGACCTTTAAGATTAGCACGCTTGCCACACCGTCGGTGACCCGAAAATCGTGGCTCATCCCGTGGCCCACGACCCACACGATACGGCCAGCCGCGTCGAGCACGATCGGAGTTCTGGCTCGATTCGCGCGGGGTACCTTGCGGTCAACAAATATGTCCTGCACTTTCTTTCGGTGACCATTCAGTCCCAACGGGCGAATTCGATCACCAGGGAGCCAACTTCGAACGATCAGGGGCAAGGCGACCGGCAGCGCCAAGACCGCGGTCAACACGTGCGTTGATCTGCCCACAGGGTACGACTCCGATACGCACCCATTGGACGCTCCGTCCAAGACCTGGGCCGAGAGGACCTCAGCGGTCATCGCCATACCGGCTTCAGACACCTGGAGCGTCCCCGGAACGTCGAGCCGATAGACAAATCCTGTCGGCCGTGGTCCGGAAGTAGCCGCGCGCCCCACCCGGGCGACGACCCGGACTATGCCCGCTCGTCGCTCGACTCGACACCGGCGTAAATCAATCGGCTCAGGACCGCCTGCTGCCACCTGTCGGAGCCGCTCGACCTGGTCAAACCCGACGGCGCCGGCGCCGGCGACGGCGACGAGCGCGTTCCACGCCACTCGCCGCGCCAACGCCGGGTGCGCGGCGACGAGTCTCGCGGCATCGACTTCAACGACACCGTCACGTTCTATGACGATCTCGGCCCCCAGTTCGGTTGCACTTTGTCGCAGCCAGTCATCGTCCCATCGGGCGATCTCCGCCTGCCGGGTCAAGGCCTCAATCGCCTGAGGCGAGTAGGAGCGAAGCTGCGGCATCAACTCGTGGCGCACTCTGTTGCGCGGAATCGCAAGGTCGTTGTTCGTGGCATCCTCTCGGAATGTCCCGCCTTGCTCCTTCAGATACACGCGGAGCTCACTGTGGCCCACCGCGAGCAGCGGACGCACCACCACGCCGCTTCGGGGTCGCATGGCAGACAGGCCAGACACCCCGGTGCCCCGGAGCAATCTGAGCATCACTGTTTCGGCCTGGTCGTCCCTCGTGTGCCCAACCGCGACGACACCCGCCGCTGCCTCGGCTGCGGCTCGTTCAAAGAACGCCCCCCGAAGCTGGTGACCCGCGTGCTCGACTGAAATGCCCCGGTCTTTGGCCACCTGAGCCACCGTCACGGTGTCGACCAGACAGGGGACCCGGAAACGGGCGGCCAGCATCCGACAAAAGCGCTCATCATCGTCCGCCGCGGTGCCACGAAGCTGGTGATTGAGATGCGCCATACCAGCCAGCGTTACCACGCCACGACGAGCGAAGTCCGCCAGCAGATAGAGCAACGCGACCGAGTCGCTGCCGCCAGAGACCGCGGCCAGAACCCGGCCCCCCGGCGGAATCAGCGTGTGCCGTCGCATCGACGCCAGGACCCGCTCGGCGAGCAACATCAATCCCCCATACCGAGGATCCAATCACCGGCTAGCGGCCACGCCGGGTGGAAAACCCGGCGCGTCGGGCGCGAGTGAACCGTCCCCAGCGACGCGAGGGGTTCTACGACGGCTCCCCCGCTGGGAACCGCCCGTCGGCCCCGGACTCGCCGCGTCAGACCGCCGGACAACACTGGGTATCACCGCCGGGGCGGGAGAGATGGTGCCGGTGCAGGGACTTGAACCCCGGACGCCGCGGATATGAGCCGCGTGCTCTAACCAGCTGAGCTACACCGGCGAAGCTACCATCAATTATTGTACATCGATGTTCGACCCGCGCGGAGCACGGCCAGGGATAATGGGGTCTCAGCGGTCCTCGCTCAGCGTCCGTGTGGGGTTCGGGAGGCAGCCCCGTCCGGGCTCAAAGTATCAGCATTGCGTCGCCGTAGCTATAGAACCGATACCCGGTTTGTATCGCCTCACGATAGGCGTCACGAATACGATCCGCCCCCGCAAACGCGCTCACGAGCATCAACAGCGACGACCGGGGTAGATGAAAATTCGTCAACAACGAGTCGACGACCCCGAATCGAGCGCCAGGATAGAGATACAGATCGCTGACTCCGGAACCGGCCCGGATCCCCCCTTCTCCAATTCGACCCACGGTCTCAAGTGTTCGCGTGGTCGTTGTTCCCACCGCCACGACCCTCCGACCGACGGCACGGGTGCGTTCGATCGCGTCTACGGTCGCCTGGGGCACGTCAAAGGGCTCGGACTCCACTCGATGGTCTTCGACGCGATCAACTCGGATCGGTTGAAATGTGCCATAACCAACGTGCAGGGTCACACGGGCAGTCGCGATGCCCCGCTCGTCGCATCGGCGGAGCAACGCCGTCGACAAATGCAGCCCCGCCGTCGGCGCCGCAATCGAACCCCGGACCGTGGCATATACCGTCTGATATCGCTCGGCATCCGCGCGCGTGTCGACTCGTTTGATATAGGGCGGCAACGGAATGTGCCCGAGACTGTCGATGGCGTCGTCCACGGAGGACCCATCGTCGGTCCACAGCCGAACTGTCCGTCGACCGTGGAACCGTCGGTCCAGCACCTGGGCGTGCAGCCGCCGTCCGTCGCGGTCAAACCGAACCATGGCGCCGGACCGAAGTTTCTGCCCTGGGTGCATCAACGCATCCCACCGATCGGCGTCATGACGACCCAAGAGCAGACACTCGACCGCTCCCCCCGACGGCACGCGTTGCCCCAGCAAACGGGCCGGAAACACACGGGTATCGTTGACGACGAGGAGGTCACCCGGTGTCAGCAGAGCCGGAAGGTCACCGACAGACCGGTGCCGGACCCCGGGCGTCGAGCGGTCGAGCACCAGCAAACGTGCGGATTCCCGGTCGGTAGGTGGTGCCTGGGCGATACTGTCCGGGGGGAGTTCGAAATCAAAGTCGGAAACGAGCATATAGCGGACGGGGCTAGCAGCCCGTGGCAAAACTCTGCGTCACACCGAGAATGGGGCTGGGCCCGGTCGACAAGACGCAACACGGAAGCACATTGGGCATTTTCGACGAAAGAGCCACGCCGTCCTGACGGGATTCAGCGCCATTCGAATGCAACGGGGCTTGTACCACGGGCGGCGATGACGCAAGCGTCGTCAGGACCCGGGCTGCTAGTATGCCCACCGTAACAATACGGCGCCGACGGTGAACCCGGCCCCTACGGATGCGAGCAGCACCAGATCGCCTTTCTTGAGCCGTCGCTGGGAGAGTGCGTCCGCCAAGGCGAGGGGAATGGTCGCACCGGTCGTGTTCCCAAATCGGTCGATGTTGATCACAACTTTTTCTTCGGGCAGCCCAAGCTGTTCGGCCGCCGCCATGATGATGCGTCGGTTCGCCTGGTGCGACACGAAAAGATCAACGTCGCCGGGCGAGAGGCCATTGCGATCAAGCACTCGGCGACTAATCTCCCCGGTCTTGCGAACGGCAAACTTGAATACGGCCGCTCCATCCTGGTGCACATAGTGCAGACGCTGATCGATCGTCTCGTGAGACGCGGGGAGCCGACTGCCACCAGCGGGCATGCGTAACGCCGGTCCTCCGCTGCCATCCACCTCGTGGGCAAAATCAATGATGCTG
>JAYZGM010000236.1:0-8455 GCA_036336225.1 Acidobacteriota bacterium
GGCATCAGAGGGAAACGCACGTGGATTGTGGCGCGTGCGGCCCACCGGGCGATGCGACCAAGGACGACGAGTTGCCTGTGATGAACGACTTCGCCGTGAATCGAGACCGCAAGAGACTTTCGGGTCCGGTGGCGCGAAGAACGAAGAATATTGAGAGGTTTCGTCTGGGCTTGCGTGTTGTGAGCCTCCGCGTGGGACCGAGCGCCCGGTGTGTTACTCCCGGGGCCGGTCAGTGCCAGCGTGTCCAAGCGTTGTCCACGGGCCGCTGACAAGGACATCACTTCTGATACCTAAGAGCGCGTCGATCCCCATGCACACCTCGGAGCCATTGTCGCACTTTGCGAACGAGTATTTGCAGTTCCTGTATGAGACGTCTCCCACCGCCGCGTCCGGCGATGGTGTTCATACGCACGATGATCGCCTCGAAGATTTGTCCCGAGCGGCCATCGACACACACGGGCGAGAGCTCAGTGGATTCGCAAGACGCCTCGATCGAATCTCGACGCGGAGTCTCACCGCGGAGGAACAGCTCGAGCGGCGGATGTTGGCGGATCACATCCGGGGCCGCCTCTTCGACCTCGAAGAGATTCGTCCCTGGGAACGCGATCCCCAACACTACGCCGATTTGCTCGCCACGTCACTCGCGGGTCAGACCTTGCTCGAGCATGCGCCTGTCGAGGAGCGGGCGCGGCGGGTCGTCTCGAAACTGAGACAAACCCCTCGGCTTCTTGAGGCGGCAGAAGCAAACGTGGAGGATCCCCCGAGCATCTTCATCAAGATCGGGGCGGAGACCTTCGACGGGGTCGTCACGTTTATCGAGCGTGATTTGCCACGTGCGTTTCGACAGCTCGAGGATCTTCATCTGCTCGGCGACTTGGCGGATGCCGCTACCGAGGCGACGGCCGCCATTACGCGCTACACGGGCTATCTTCGAGAGACCCTGGCGCCGAGGAGCCGCGCGACGTTCCGGCTCGGTCAGGATCGGCTTGAGGGGCGGCTTCGGCATGGTGATGGAATCAGCGTCGGGGTGGACCGCCTTCTGGTGATCGCAGAACGGGAGCTCGGTCGCACGCACGAACGGTTCCGTGAAGTCGCCGGCAAGATCGACGCGAAGGCCGAGCCGGGTGAGGTCTGGGCACAGGTGAAGAGTCGTCACCCCGCTCCGGGTGAGGTTGCCCAGACCGTGCGCGGCCAGCTGGATGACTTGCGGTCGTTCATTGAGCGGAATGCCCTGGTGTCGGTGCCCGCTGAGGAATCAATTGTGGTGGCACCCACACCCGAGTTCTATCGCTGGACGCTGGCCAGCGTCTGTCCGCCGGGCCCGTTCGAGCCGAGGGTGTTGCCCACGTATTACTACGTAACCGAGGCCCACCCGTCATGGTCTCCAGAACGGTGCGACGAGCACCTGCGCGACCTGAACTTTGCCACGCTGCTGTCGGTGTCGGTGCACGAAACATACCCCGGCCACCACCTCCACTTTCACCATTTGCGCGGGTTGAAAAGCGCCCTCCGCAAGTCGTTGCTATTTGCGCCGGTGTCGTTTGTTGAAGGATGGGCACATTACGTCGAGCAGATGATGATGGAGGCCGGGCTCGCGCAAGGTGACGACACGCTGGAATTGGCCCAAGTGGCCGAGTCGTTGCTGCGCTTGTCCCGACTCGTCGTGAGCATCCGCCTGCATGCCGAGGACATGTCGGTGGAGCAGGGTGTGCGTTTTTTTCGCGAGGAGGCCTTTCTCGAGGAGGCGAGTGCCCGTCGAGAGGCCGAGCGGGGCACCTTCGATCCTGACTACGCGTTGTACGCCATCGGGCGGCTGATGTTGCTCAAGCTGCGGGAGGATCTTGAGACCCGCGAGGGATCCGCGTTCTCGCTCAAGACGTTCCACGACCGTCTGCTCGGACAGGGAGCCGTGCCGCTCTGGCTTCATCGCACGCTCCTCCTCGGGGACACCGGCGACGAACTCCTCGAGTGACGCGGCGCTCGCGGATGACTATCTTGTGGGTGGCCTGGACGGCCTTGGGCCACGAAAAGGGATCGGCGGCACGTCATGCCACTCTACGAATACCAGTGTGAGGCCTGCGCCCATCGTTTCGAACAGATTCAGCGGTTTTCGGACCCGCCGCGTACCGAATGCCCCGAGTGCGGCGGGCGTGTGCGGAAGCTCCTGTCCTCCCCGGCCATTCAGTTCAAGGGCACCGGGTGGTACGTAACTGACTACGCCCGGCAAGACAAGAAGGGGTCCGGGGACGGCGCCGAGACTGGTGAGTCGCGTGCTGAGCAACCTGGTTCCGCCGACAAGGATAAGAAAGACACGAAGGGTACAAAAGACACCAAGCCTGGTGACAGTAAGGGGTCTTCCGACTCCCCGCAAAAGGCCGTAAATACGGCCAAGCCGGCGTCCTCCAGCTAACGCGGCGTCCCCCCTCCCGCCAGCAACTGGGGCATTTCTTCTGCCAACTCCGGGTGTTTCATAGCGAAATAGAGAATCGCTTTGAGATAACCGAGCTTGTTGCCGGCGTCCTGTCGGGTCCCGTTGAGCTCCACCGCGTGAATCGGCCGCTGTTCAAGAAGACGCCGAAGTCCGTCGGTGAGCTGAATCTCGCCTCCCGAGCCCTGACCCGTAGCAGCCAGGATGGGAAACACATCCGGCGTCAACACGTAGCGCCCGATGATCGCGAGATCAGACGGGGCCTCATCACGGGGCGGCTTCTCGACCAGATCGGTCACACGATGCACGCCGTCTCCGATGGCGTCGGCAGCGATGATGCCGTAGCGACTCACCGCGTCGGGGGGAACCCGTTCGACGAGCAACACCGGACCATCGACCTCTTTGTAGAGGTCGAGCATCTTGCGAAGGGCAGGTGGGTCCGCGTCGATGATGTCGTCACTCAGCACCACGGCAAACGGTTCGTCGTCAACCAGCTCACGACTCACGAGTACTGCGTGTCCAAGACCCAACGGATCGGCTTGATAGACCGTCGAGAGCTCGATGCTTCCGACCAGTTCTCGCCAGCCGTCTAGCAGAGCCGCCTTACCCCGGCGCTCGAGGACGTCTTCGAGCAGCGAGTGCCGGGCAAAATGCTTTTCCAGCATCGTCTTGTCCGGACTATTCACCAGGATGACCTGGGTCAAGCCGGACGCGGCCGCCTCCTCGACGCCAAACTGGATGATCGGTTTATCGACAATGGGCAACAGCTCTTTGGGAACGACGACGGTGGCCGGCAAGATCCGTGTCCCGAGCCCGGCAGTCGGAAAGACAGCTTTGCGAACGACGTGCGGTGTGACCATCGCCCGGGATGATAGCAGTCTGGAGCATCAGGTCCAGGGGGCCGTACACTAAGCCTGAAGAGGGCTCAAGAAGTCTCAACGGAAACGACACAGTAGAATGGTAGGAGATGCTCGATCCGGCGCTGTTTCGTGAAGATGGTGGGGACCTCGACACACGTTTGGCACACCGGGGTGACCAGCTCGTTGACATCGTGACCGAGATCCGTCGCCTGGACGGAGAGCGCCGTGCGATTCTTCCGGTGCTCGAGACGGCACGCCGGGCAAAGAAGGCAGTCAGCGTCAGGATTGGCCAGGCGAAGCGCGCCAATGAGCCGGCCGACGCGTTAATGGCACAGAGTCAAGCCCACACCGACACCATTGAAGCCGAGGAAGCTCGGCTGGAGGGTGTCGAACACGCGCGGCGCGCGCTTCTGCTTAAGCTTCCCAATGTGGCTCACGACACGGTGCCGGTCGGCACCAAAGACAGCGACAACGTTGAGGTTCGGCGCGTCGGAGCGCGGCCGTCGTTCACGTTCGACCCCAAGTCCCACGCCGAGCTGGGTCCGGAGCTCGGCATCATCGACTTCGAACGTGGGGCCAAGCTCGCCGGCGCGCGGTTCTCTGTGCTGACGGGTCCGGGTGCCCGTTTGTCGCGAGCGCTCATCAACTTCATGCTCGACCTTCATACCCTTGAACATGGTTATGTCGAGGTCGAGCCGCCGTTTCTTGCCGGATCCGACTCGCTCGTGGGCACCGGCCAACTCCCGAAGTTTGAGGAGGATCTGTTCAAGATCAGTGGGGACTGGGATCTCTATCTCATCCCTACGGCCGAGGTCCCCTTGGTCAATCTTCATCGGGGGGAGTTTCTCGATGGACGAGATTTGCCCCTGCGCTACACGGCATACACGCCGTGCTTTCGTAGTGAAGCTGGTTCGCATGGGGCCGATGTTCGTGGACTAATCAGGCAGCATCAGTTCGACAAGGTCGAGCTGGTTGCCTACGCTCATCCGGACGAATCCTACGCCGCTCTAGAAACCCTGACGGCGCACGCCGAGACCGTGCTCCAGCGGCTTGGATTGCCGTATCGCACGGTCGTCCTGTGTACCGGCGACATGGGGTTTTCGGCCGCAAAGACCTACGATATCGAGGTGTGGCTGCCAGGCCAGCAGAAGTATCGTGAGATCTCCTCGTGTAGCAATACGGAGGCGTTTCAGGCACGACGTTCAAAAATCAAGTTCCGATCGGACGGGAAGGGGAAAGCCGAGTATGTGCATACACTCAATGGCTCTGGTCTCGCGGTGGGTCGTACGCTGATCGCCATTCTCGAGAACTATCAGCAGGCGGACGGTTCAGTCGTGATTCCTGCCGCGCTCCACCCGTACACCGGTGGGCTCACCGTCATCACGCCGCCGTAGACGGGCAGGAGGGGATCGGAGCCCCTCAAATCTGGAGGGATGGCCGAGTGGTTGAAGGCGGCGGTCTTGAAAACCGTTGAACGTGAAAGCGTTCCCTGGGTTCGAATCCCAGTCCCTCCGCCACCCTTTGTCTCGAAAACACCTGTTCTGTAGTCGCATTGCGTCGCGGTCGTGCTGAGCCCGGCCCACGTTGAGAAATACGCCGGGCCGTTCTCGGGCAATGCGTCCAGCGCTGCGCGGAGGTGACGTGACGTTGGCACCTTCCGGTTCGATCCCGCCTTCGGGTTTCAAGAAGCGCAAAGAAGTGATCGGTTTTGTCCCTCTGTGACGCCTTGAACGCGTTCGCATCGTACTACTCGAGGCCGAACAGAACCCGAGTCCCCTGCGGCCGCTCGAGATCAAGGCGCCGGGATATTCGCTGGACTCAAGGTCCATGCGCGAAGTCGTGGGCGCCGGGCGAAGTCGAACGGGGTGACCTGCTCGGTGATGTCGAGCGCCCGCCAACCCCTGAGACCCGAATGGTCTAGCGCAAAGCCCTTCAGATTGGTCGCGAACAGGATGTACCCAGTCGGGGCCAGCCTGGTCCCGACCCGCTGGATAAGATCCACGTGGTCTCGTTGTACATCGAGATCGCTCTGCATCGCTTTCGAACGGGAATGCATCGGAGGTGCGAGAAACACCAGATCGTAGCGGTTCGGCCCCTCGCCGCTCAGCCACTGGGACACATCGGCGCGGACAAACCGATGGGGTTGGAGAGGGAGGTCATTGAGGGCGAAGTTGCGGCGTCCCCAGTCGAGAGAGGTGTTCGACAGGTCGACATTCGTGGTGGATCGGGCTCCCCCGAACGCCGCCGCAACCGACGCGGTGCAGGTGTATGAGAAGAGGTTGAGAAAATGCGCCCCCAGAGAGCGTTCCTGAACCAGCTGTCGCAGACACCGGTCGTCGAGAAAGAGACCGGTGTCGAGATAGTCCTCGAGGTTAACCTCGAAGCGGAGGTCACGCTCACGCACATGCCGCACGCGGTGCCGGTCGGCCGGCCTTTGATGCGGTTCTCCCGGACCCCGGCGGCGCCGAACCCGGAGCACGACCGCGTCCGGGTCCAGGTCGAGCATCTCCTGCACCACAAGCAGGGCGTCTCGTAGTCGCCGGTCGGCGTCAGCTGGTGGCACCTTGCGGGGACGCCCATACTCCTCGACCCGCACCGCGCCGTCATACCAGTCGACCGCCAAGTTGTACTCCGGCACGTCGGCGTCATAGATTCGGTAACACGTGAGTGCGTGTCGTTCGGCCCATGGGCGGAGTCGCGTGAGGTTCTTGCGAAGTCTGGTCACGAGCGCCTTCGACTCGCGGCTCGGGCGACGCCATCCGGGACCGGTACCGCGGGTCGGCGCGGCCGAGATCGGGAACTCGAGCAACCGTGACTCGATCGGTCCGTTGTAGAGCACCTGTCGTGAGGCCGCGCGGAGACCGATACGCTTGCCTAGGGCGAGATTTCCGGTGAAGACCCAGGCGTGCCAACCGGCATAGCGATGCTTGAGTACGTCGCCGAGGAGCTCATACAGTGGTATCAGCTCGGTGTCGTCTCCAAGACGCGCACCGTAGGGTGGATTCGTCACGAGCACCCCAGGGTCCGAGCCCGGTGGGACGACATCCTTCAAACTCTGTTGCCGGAGACTGACCCGGGACCCAAGCCTTGCTCGTCGGAGGCTCCTCGCGGCGATGGAAAGTGCGGTGTCAGATACATCGGATCCAAACACACGAATGGTTCGTGTCGTTGCCCGCTCGGCCCGTGCGGCGGCGTCGGTCTGAAGCTTGTTCCAGAGCGACCGGTCATGACCACGCCAGCCCCGTGGTCCGAGAGTGCGATTGAGACCCGGGGCGATATCAAGGGCCATGGAAGTGGCTTCGATCAGAAACGTGCCCGACCCACACATCGGGTCGACAAAGGGACGGGAGACATCAGGTGGAGGCCAACCGGCCAGACGAAGAATGGCGGCGGCCAAGTTCTCTTTGATCGGTGCCTCTGCCCCGCTTCGGTCCATGCCCCGACGATGCAGACCGCGCCCGGAGAGATCGATGCTGACCGTGACCTGAGGTCCACGGACGTGGATGTTGACGCGAAGATCGGGTGTGTGCGTATCGACGCTGGGCCGCACGCCCTCGGCCGCCCGGATGCGGTCGACGATGGCATCCTTGGTCTTGAGCGCGATGAAATGGCCCGGGCCAGAAGGAGCATTCTTCCCGGCCACGTCAACCGCGAAGGTCACGTCCGGGCCCAGATGGGTCGTCCAGTCGATAGCCCCAACTCCGTTATACAACCCGTCGGCGTCGGTCGCCTCAAAGCTGGACAACGGAAACAGCACGCGGCTGGCCACGCGCGACCACATACACACGAGATACGCGTGGTCGAGCCGTGTCCCAAAGGCCACCCCTCCCCGGCGAGCCTCGACCGGGGTGACCCCCACCGATTTCAGCTCCTCGGCGAGCACACGCTCGGTACCGCGGCTTGCCACGGCAAAATACTTGGTCATCGCACCTCGACGGGTGATGAGCACCATCCGCGCGCGCACGAACCAACGTGACAGACGAAGGGTCGCGGGACCGTCGCCCTTACCGCCCGATCATTCCTCACAGGAAATCAGCTTCCGGGAAGGATTGCCCATGATGGTGACGATACGCCACCCGTCCTCGAATCGCGCAAAGAGATAGGCAGACGCTCCACTCGACAGCACACTTTCGTCGGTCCGATAGCGGGTGAAGTACGCGGTTAACAATGCGGTTCCGCCGTTGATGACACAGATTTCAGCCTCGTCGGTTTCGGAGCGGTCGTATCGCTCGGGTGCGAGCCGCGCGTGGGTGGTGTCGAACGCGGTCTTGGTGTCAGCCACGGTGACCCAGACGTTGGCCCCGGTGTCTCCGAGCTGAAAGGAGGGAGCGGCATAGACGTCGTTGGCGATCGCGTCGGTGTCGGCCCTGGAAAACGCCTCTATGTAGGCGTCCCACGCCGCGCGAACGTCCGTCTTGATCTCTGATTCGAGTGCCTGTTGTGCGCTCCGCGCGCTCGGGGCACCGACGATGAGCGAAATGGCAACGAAGGTGAAGAACAAACGGGTCATGGATCAAGCTCCTCTGTTTCTTGGGACAACGCGACGGGAGATGTTCGAGAATACCTGAGGAGGAGGTTTATGCGCACACCACTGGTCTCATTGATATGTCTGATCGCGATGACCGCCGGCTGCCAGAACGAGACGCTCTCCGAGCTGACCGACGACGCTCAAGTGGCGCTGGATGGGGCACGGACACGGGCTCAAGAACTCGGCGAGCTGTCCGCTGAAGAGTTGCGGGACGTCTGGGCGATTGAGTACCGGACAGTCGAAATAGCAGTTGATGACCTCGCGGCGCTCGACGAGGAGCTTAACGGCCTCGGCCAGGAACGATGGAACTGCTACCACGTAAGCGAGAGAGACGGCGGTCGGGTGTTTTACCTCAAGCGGACCAAGTCAACGGCGCTCTCCAATCTCTCGAATCTACTGCGATTGGGCTCGATCGCGTTCTAGCAGCCAGTGTATGCCTGATTTCCCCACTACCTACCCCGAGCCCACGCTGCGGACCGCGACAACCGACAAGCTCTCCGCACGGCTGGTGCGTCGGATTCGTGTGCTCCTCGAGACCGCGTTCGAGGGCGCGTTTACAGACGATGATTGGGAGCACGCGGTCGGCGGCGTGCATGCATGGGTGGCTGGTCCAGAGGGTCCGCTGAGTCATGGAGCGCC
>JAYZGM010000237.1:0-11165 GCA_036336225.1 Acidobacteriota bacterium
GTGGGTCCAGAGCCATCAGCGCCGTTCGAGCAGCCAAAGTCCGCCGCGACCCACGCGGTCCCGGCACCCCGGCCCCCGGAGTTCGATTCGCTGACGTCGGCCTCGTTCGAGAAGTACGACAAGCTGTTCGACGCGGCGAAGTCGTGGCTGTTTGGGGGCAACACCGTCGTCCGTGTCGGTGTGGTCATCCTCTTCTTTGGAGTTGCGTTTTTCCTGAACTACGCGGCGGACCAGGGTTGGTTTCCCATCGAGCTCCGGTTGAGCGCCGCCGCGCTTGTTGGTCTGGGGTTACTGGCGATTGTATGGAACCTTCGAGACTCGCGGAGGGAGTATGCCCTGACGCTGCAAGGCGCCGGTGCGGGCATCGTGTATCTCACGGCGTTTGCAGCCGTGAATGTCTACGACCTCATCGGTGTCGGCGTCGGGCTGGGGGTGATGGTCATCCTTGTGGTGCTTGGGGCGGTGTTGGCCGTGGCCCAGGATGCGCGGAGCCTGGCGGTGCTGGCCACGCTCGGCGGATTTCTCGGCCCCGTGCTGGTGTCGCGTGATGCCAGCCACGTGGCCCTCTTCTCGTACTATGCCGCGCTCGACGCGGGCATCGTAGCGGTCGCGTGGTTCCGGGCGTGGCGTGTCCTCAACCTGCTGGGGTTCGTGTTCACGTTCATCGTCGGTGCGATGTGGGGGTTCGAGTTCTATCAGCCTCAGTATTTCGCTTCCACCCAGCCGTTCCTCGCACTGTTCTTCGTGTTCTTCGTCGCGGTCCCCGTGTTGTTCGCGTGGCGTCAGCTACCGCGTCTCACGGGGTACGTGGACGGGACGCTCGTGTTCGGCGTCCCCCTGGCGGCCTTCGCCCTACAGAGCCGCCTCGTGGATGATTTCGAATATGGGCGCGCATATAGCGCCCTCGTGCTCTCGGTCTTTTACGCGGCTGTAGCCGTCGCCATCCGGTGGCGTCAGCGTGAGTCACTGCGGTTGCTGGTGGAATCGTTCCTGGCGCTCTCCGTGGTCTTTGGCACGTTGATGATCCCGTTTGCGGTCGACGGGCGATGGACCTCTGCCGCGTGGGCGCTCGAGGGGGCCGCCCTGGTGTGGGTCGGCGTGCGCCAGACCAGGTCTCTCGCCCTCATGTCAGGGCTCGCGCTGCAGTTCTTGGCCGGCGCCATTTACCTTCAAGAGGCGGGACGAGACCCGGGTGATGCCCCGGTGTTGAACATCGTGTATCTGGGAAGCCTGATGGTCAGCCTCGCGGGTCTCTTCTCGGCCCGCTATCTGTATCGACATCGTGCCCAGGACATGCTTCTCAGCGAGTACGGGTTTCCTCAGCTCTCGGTCGCCGCGCTCGCATGGGGGATGCTCTGGTGGTTCGGTGCCGGGGTCGATGAGATCTCGCGGCATCTGTCATTGCCCGACGAGCAGAGCGCGATGCTCGGGTTCGTGGCAGCCAGCGTCGTCACGATTGCCTTTCTCGGGCGGCGTCTCGACTGGAAGCACCTCGCGTATCCGGCGTTCCTCTTGCTGCCGGTGATGCTGGTGCTCACGGGAACCTGGCTCTTGGCGGCGTCTCATCCCCTCGCACACTGGGGTGCCCTCGCGTGGCCGGTGAGTTTTCTCGCGCAGTACTGGGTGCTGTGGCGTCTCGCCGCAGACTGGAAACGAGCAGCCCCGGTGTTTCACTGCGGAACATGGTGGCTCGGGGTGTTCCTCATGTGCTGGGAAGGCGCGTGGATGATCGAGCAGTTGGTACCCGATGGTCCCACGTGGCCATTCGTGGTGTGGGCGCTCGTTCCGCTGGCCGTCGTCCTGTGTCTCACGAGGTTTGGTGACCACATTGAATGGCCGGTCAGACGTTTTCGGGCGTCATATCTCGGGAATGGCCAGCTCCCGCTCGTGATCGCGGCTGCGGGATGGGTGCTGGTCGCCACTTTCCACCGGGGCGACCCTCACCCGCTGGGCTATGTCCCGTTCCTCAATCCCGTCGAGTTGGTGCAGGTCTGCTCACTCGGAGCCCTGTTCTGGTGGAGCTCGGCGAGCGCGTTCAGTCTGACCGGTAACGAGCGCTGGGGCGGACTTGGTGTCCTTGCGTTTGCGACGCTGAACGGCATCATCGCGCGTGCCACCCACTTCCTGGGTGGCGTGCCGTTCCGGGGTCCGGACCTCTGGGCGTCGGCCGTGTTGCAGACCTCGCTGTCCATTGCCTGGACGGTGGTGGCCTTCGCCATCATGTTCTGGGCGACGCGACTCAAGCTCCGGAGTCCCTGGTTGGTCGGCGCCGCGCTCCTTGCCGGGGTCGTGATCAAGCTGTTCTCGGTCGACCTCGCGGCCCTCGGAACGGTCGCCCGGATCGTGTCCTTTGTCGTCGTGGGTGGGCTAATTCTCGTGATTGGCTACGTATCACCGTTGCCACCGAAGGAACAGGCCGAATTGAACGTCTAGCGCCCTCGCCGGGTGGGCGACCGGGTGGGTGAGTGAGGACCCGGGCGGGAATAGCTGTGCCATTCTGGTCGCCGATGCATCCCGTCCAGCGTTGTTCGCGGTCGATCTGCCGCCGAACCGACGTCGTCGGACCGGCCAGCCGGGCGACACACGGACCTTCGGTACTCGGCGAGACGCGCGTCTCGCCGACGGGTTGGACTTGACGGTCAGCCCTCCGTGCGGGCATTCTCGGTACGAAACGCTCGGTCGGGGGGGGGCGCTTGTGGGGGCTGGGCCAATCCGCATGTCGGGACGACGGTCGAGAGAGGGTCGCCCCTTCGGGGGCTCTCATGTGGTGTATCGTCTCGTTGGGTATCTACCCTCGTTTGGATCGGCGCGGAGACACCGTGGGTGCGCTGCGAGATAGAGGAGGTCGGCCATGAGAAGGAACTTGTCACCGTTGATTCTTGGGGTACTGGTGATGACATCGTTAGTCGGGTGCGCGCAGCCCCCCACCGAACTCGTCGAGGCGGCTCGGGTGAGAGTCGCGTCAGTGGGGGCCGAGGGAGCCGTTTACGCTTCTGACGAGTACGGCGGAGCGCAGGCTGCCGTCGGACTGATGGACGCCGAGGTGGCGGCGCAGGCGGAGCGCTTCGCGCTGACCCGGTCCTACGACCGCACGACCGAGCTGGCCGGTCTGGCCGAGACGGCGGCTGACGAGGTTGAGCGGGCCATCGATGCCGAGAAACAGCGATTACGCACCCAGGCGACCCAGATGGTGGCCGACGCGGAAAGTGCGCTCACCGACGCTCGACAGGCGCTCGCGGACCTGCCCGAGGACGAGGCGTCGTCATTCCTGAACGACGTAGCCGGAGTGGAGGCGTCGGTGGCGACGGCGAACGAGGCGCTGGGGCGGGATGATCTGTCCGACGCATATCGAGAGGCCGAGTCTGCGCTGCAGGCCGCCAACCGTGTCAACGCGTCGGTGATGGCGATGCGGACCGAACTTGAAGAAGCTCGGGATTCGGACGTCATGCGTGCCCTGAGGGGAGGAATTGACATCCCTCGGATGGTGTATCTCAATGGCGAGCCCTTGGCGGCCGGCGCCTATACGCTGCGGCTCGGCGACGGTGGTGTGTCGCCAGTCGGGGGAGAGACGCCCGAGTCGACGCGGTGGGTCGAGTTCGTCAGCGACAGCGATGGCTCTGTTGCGGGTCGTGGTCTCGCTGCCGCTATTCCCGATGCCGAGATCGGGGAGGTCGCCAAGGGCTGGGTGCCGCGCAACCAGGCCTATGTCGACGAGCTGATCGGTGGTGAGTACATCCGTGTATGGTTGAATCGGGGCGGCGTCAGCTACCTCGTTCACGCAACGACGTCGGCGCCATGATGTGCGATCTCGCTGGCTCCTGTAAGCGTTCGTAGCCCGATGCATTCCTGAGCCTTCTCGGGGCATTTCTGCGCCGGAGAGTGGAGCCGTTGACCGCTTCGTTCTCGGCCCAACAGACCATGCCCTTGTCCGCCGGCACGTGCCTCGGGCACTACGACGTGACGGCCCTCATTGGGGAAGGCATGGGGCAGGTCTGCCGCACGACCGACACGACGCTCCACCGGGACGTGGAGAACATGAATCACAGCGCAACACGTATGGCCTGGCGCTCACGCTGTCTCGTGGGCAGTGGACTGGTGTTTGGCGTCAGTGCGGTCGTGGGATTGGCTCAAACCGCACCACGGGTCACACATGGAGTAGCAACAGGCGATGTGACCGCCACCAGCGCGATTGTCTGGGCACGTTCGGATCGGGATGCGCTCATGACCGTGAGCTATCAACCGGTCGTTGGGAACACCGAGCCTCAGGAGGTCACCGCACGTACTGCATCGTCGACGAATCTCACGGCTCAGGCGAAGCTTGAGGGGCTTGACCCAGGAACGACGTACCGCTACGCGGTCTGGTTCGAGACAGCCGGGGGACGTTCACCCGTGGACGCCGGGAGCTTCCGCACGGCTCCCAGTGTGACCACCCGCGCTGCCGTCACTCTCGTGTGGGCAGGTGACCTCGGCGGGCAAGGCTACTGTCGCCGAATTGATGACGGATACGTCATCTTTCGGCATATGCAGGCCGGGCAGCCAGATTTCTTTATCGCGAACGGAGACATGATCTACGCCGACAGTGCGTGTCCGCCTACCGGACCGGAAAGCGGCTGGCGTAACGTGCCAGGCGATTTTCCGGGGATTGGGAGCCAGACGGTCGACTGGAATGACCGGACTCGGGTTGAGGAGGTGTACGCTGCCCATTGGTTGTACAACCGAGGCGACCCATTGTTCCAGGATTTCTTACGTGTTACGCCGATGTACGTGCAGTGGGATGATCATGAGGTCATCAATGACTTCGGGGCACCGTGGCCAGCCTACTCCCCGACACCTGCACGCGGCGGATACGCGAACATAGTCGATGCTGGCCGCAAGACGCTGTTCGACTTTCACCCAGTTGACCGGCACCCGGACGAGCCCGAGCGGATCTACCGATCGTTTCGCTGGGGGCGTGATGTCGAGTTGTTCATCCTTGACGCTCGCTCGTATCGCAGCGAGAACACGTTGGAGGATGCGCCAAAGGGGCGCAAGACGATGCTCGGCAACGCCCAACTCGAGTGGCTCAAGACCGCACTGACCCAATCCTCGGCAACATGGAAGCTTGTCAGCACCGACGTGCCGCTCTCGATACCGACCGGCTCGAACGCTGAGCAGAATGGGCGGGACGCCTGGGCCGACGGGCTTGGCGGTGGTTTCGCGGCCCGGACCGGCTTCGAGAGCGAGCTGCTCGACTTGTTACGATCGCTTGACCAAGACGACGTTCGAAACGTGGTCTTCATGGCGACGGACGTCCACTTTGCGGCGCAGGTGCGCTACGACCTGGACGTCGACGGGGACGGCGATACGCTGCTCTTCCACGAACTCGTGAGCGGCCCGCTGAGCGCGATACGCGCATCGAGCCCCCCAGCCTTTGACCCGACGCTCCATCCGGTGGTGCTGTACGCCGAGGGCGACATTTTTAATTTCGGGACGATACGAGTCGGGGACGGCAGTCCGGCCGTTCCTACGCTGTGGACTGATGTGCGGGACGAGAGGGGTCAGATCCGGAAGGGTTCGGAACTTGAACTGACGCCACAGTGACGACCGGCGTCAGACGCTGCCTCCGTGCGTAGGTGGACCCATGCCCCTGAGTCCTGGCACCACGCTCGGCCCCTACACGGCAGTGCGAGATCTTGGTCATAAACATCACGGCTCACGATTATCGAAAGAAATAGCTGTGAGCAAGAAGATGTTTGGACGGGCGCGGAAAACGGTGGATGTCTCGGTGGGGGAGTCCGTGCGGATTATTCGCGAGCTTCAGGAGATGAGCCAGAACGATCTGGTGAGGATGACGGGCATCCCTCAGTCGACGATCTCAGCGGTCGAGAACGATCGGGTCAACCTGGGCGTCGAACGAGCCAAGGTCATCGCGCGTGCGCTCAAATGCCATCCGGCCGTGTTGGTGTTTCCGGGATGGGAACTGGGGAAGGACACGGCTGCCTGACAGCGGTCCACCATGCACGAAACGATGCCCGCGAGGAGCCAACGCCTGCTTACTCGTGCTCGCTCCAGCACCTGGGGGCTACCGATTCCCCTCGGCCCGCTCCTGCACGCGCGACCCCGCGAGCATGTTCGTCAACCCGTAGTTTCCCTCATGGCAGGCGTATTCGAACATCGGTCCTCCGGCGCGCGACAGCGGCAGTGAGCCGCTCCATGGTCGCGTCCAGGTGTTCGGATCGGTAACCGTGAACTCGTAGTCGATCGTGTCCGCATCGACGCGCGTGAAGCGCTCCACGACATGTAGCGCTGTGCTGAGGTTACTGGTGAAGTTCCGGATGAAGGCGTGCTCGTTGAAATGGGTCGTCTCGACAACGAGCGTGTCGCCCTCCCAACGGCCGCGCGAGTCTCCGGCATTCTGGCGGACAGACTCAGGGATGTGCGGACGTCCGTCGAGGGGGATGAAGCGCACATCGTGGATGTGCTCCTGCACAATGGCCACGAAGTCGGGGGTCTGGAAGATCTGGTAGTTGTTGTTGTACGCCGTCGGAAACGACGGAATCCCGCGATACCAGATACAGCGGTCGCCCAGGTCGAGTTGCTTATACGTATCTGTCGGAAGACGACCGCCCCTGACGTCGGCGAGCCGGTTCGCTTCCGCCGAGGCCAGCCACTTCCGTGTCTTGGGCGTCACGGCCGGCAGACGACCGTTCGGCGGGTCCACGATGATCGAGGTGCGTTTCGTCGAGACGACCGTGGTTCCGCGTTCCATCCAGAAATTATTGTACGACCCGGGCGCTCCGTCGACGCCCCGGTCGACACTGGCGTTGGGGTCGGCCACCGTCCGCAACGCGCCACGGTTCGCCAGGTCGCGGTTCCGGTCGGCGGTGCGCTGTTCGATGCTCGCCGCCTCTTCGTCCGTCAGAAACTCCCGGTCGCCAAGCTCTGCGGGCCGTTGGAACGGCGTCAGCGTGGAGTTATTCCAGACTCCCCGCAGGTCGGCAGCGCCCCACTGGGTCCGGGGCGTCGACTGAGCCAACTGAGCCAAGACGAACGCCGGCGCGAGCAACACAAGAACGGGCACGGTAGACACCGTCGCGAGACCTCGATGATTCATCGCACCCTCCCTGCTGGGCTACTCGCCCGACTTCCGTTCGATGACGCGGGCGCCGCTCAGGGTGCCGTCCATGCCGTAGTTTCCCTCGTGGCAGGCGTACTCGAAGATCGGCAGGTCGCTCAGGCGCATCGGGAGCTCCACCGTCCACGACTGCGTCCAGGTCGTGGGGTCCGTCACGGTGAAGGTGTAGAGCAGCGCGCCCTCGCTCAGTCGTTGAATCCGTTCTATCAGGTGGAGATTCTTGCTCGAGTTCCGGAAGCTGGTCTCCCGCAGAAAGTTCTTGGTCTCGACGACCAGCGTGTCTCCCTCCCAATGTCCGCGTGACACGCCGGTCCACTGCGGAACCGTGCCATGCGTGCTGCCATCGAGCGGGATGATGCGTGCGTTGTGCACCATCTCGTTCAGCAGCACGACATGGTCGGCAGTCTGAAAGATCTGCACGTTCATGTTGTAGGCCGCCGGAAGCATCGGCGGTCCTGAATTGAAGCCGGTGATGCATCGCTCGCCGAGCGGGCGATCTTCCGGGCCCTCCGTCGGCCGTTGGTTGATCCGGAGACGTTCAGCTGCACGTTCGGCTGCCGCGTCGGTCAGCGGCGGGATCCGTCCGTCTGGGGGATTCACGACCAGGGAGGTGCGACGAGTCTCGATGACGGCCGTCCCGCGGTCCCACCAGAAGTCGTTGTAGGCGAGAGCGAGGTCCCTGCTCTCGCGCGTGCCGTTCACCTGGCCTCGACTGGTCGTCGTCCGTTTCTTCTCTTCCCGGTTCAGATCGGCGTTGTTGGCTAGTACCCGTTCTGCGGCATACGCGGCGACCTCTTCCTCAGAGAGGAACTCCTTGTCGGCGAACTCCCGCGGGCGTTCCACCGGCGTGACGGTCCGGAAATCCCAGACGCCGCTCAAATCGGGGCGCCCGTCCGGTGTTCGCAACGACGCCGACCCGCTACCAGATTGGGCGGCGGCCGCAGTTGAGATGAGCATTACGAACACAACACTGCTGGCGACGAACGCGGGTAGTCGGATGGTCATGGTCTGCACCTCGAGGTAAACAAGTGTTAACAGTACCACGAGTTGCCCCTCGACTCCGCCGTTTCAAGTCCGCTCGTCACACGACGTCACCGATGCAGCGGTGGCGTCGCGACGGGTGGCTTCCGGATCGTGGTTGCCTGCTCGAAGGCGAAGGCCAGCTCGATCAGTCGTGGCTCGCTCCACTCTGCGCCAAGCAGCTCGATGCCGATCGGCACCCCGAGAGGCGCCGACGCGGAAGGCATCGAGAAGCCTCCCGGGACGGTGATGGCGGGGAAGCCCGTCCCGTTCGAGAGCACGCCGTTCCGCTCCAGCTGGGGCTCGCCGATCGGCGCGACCAGCCGACGTTGGTGGGGGTAGAGGATGGCATCCAGGTCGTGATCCGCCATCGCGGTCATGACCGCCTGTCGCAGGCTCTGGCGACGACGCAGCCGCCTGTGGTATTCGGGATCGTTCACACCATCCGCGACCTGCTGATCCGTTTCCAGACTGCGGCGGATCGAGTCGTGGAAGGCGCCGCGTCCGATAAACTCCTCGAGGCTCCGCACCGGCGCCCTCGGCCCCAAGTCAGCCAGATATGCGTTGAACGCGATCTTCGCCTCGAAGCTCGACACCCCGAGACCCCGCGTCAACTCGTCGAGGTCGGGGATACGCATCCGGACCATCGTGGCCCCGAGCGCCGACATCTTCCCGATGGCGGCTTCCGTCACGGCGTTGACTTCCTCGTGCACGGCGTCGGTGCCGAAGAAGTCGACAAGCACGCCGATGCGAGCACCGGCGAGACCGTCACGGTTCAGCGAGTGTGTATAGCTTTCGGGGACCTTGTCGAGGCTGAAAGCGGTAATCGGATCGGTCGGGTCGTGACCGGCAATCGCATCGAGCATCCGGGCGGCATCTTCCACCGTGCGGGTGATCGGCCCGGCCGCGTCCTGCGTCGTGCTGAGGGGAATGATGCCGTCTCGGCTCACAAGCCCGCGTGTTGGCCGGAGGCCCACCAGGCTCCCCGCGGAGGCCGGCGAGCGGATGGACTGGCCGGTGTCGCTGCCCGTTCCGATTGCGGCGAAGTTCGCGGCAATCGCCGCCCCCGTGCCGCCGCTCGACCCCCCGGGAGTGCGGGTCAGATCGTAGGGGTTCTTTGTTTGGCCACCGAGTGAGCTGAGGGTCGTGCCGCCGCGCGCCAGCTCCGTCAGATTGGCCTTCGCGAGGACCAAGGCTCCCGCCTCTCGCAACCGCTGGACGACGAAGGCGTCGTCGCGCGGGACGGACTCCGCCAGCGTCACCGAGCCGCCCGTCGTCGGCATGTCGGCGGTATCGTAGTTGTCCTTCAGGACGACCGGGACACAGTGAAGCGGTCCCACAGCGGACGGGCTCGACGCATGCCGGGCGTCCATGTCTGCCGCAATCTCCAGCGCGCTGGGATTTACCGTGAGGACGGCGTTCAGTGCGGGACCGTCGTCATCGTAGGCCTCGATCCGAGCGAGATACGCCGTCACGAGCTGTCGGCACGTGAGCGTTCCCGAGGCGAAGGCGGCGTGGATCCCGGCTATCGTGGACTCTTCCAAGACGAACGGCGCCGGCGGCGCGGCCGGGCCGCACGAGCCGACCGCGAGGGCTCCCAGCGCCGGTAGGAACCACCCGAACAGACGAGACAGGAAGCAAACCAGCCTGTCGGCTCGGGGTCTCACCCACCACCGCGCACCGGTGGGCCGCCGCGATGAACTCGACCAGCACCTCGAGGCGCCACGGCACCCGCGGACCCGCGCCGAGGGGGCTTGGATCTCGTAGGGGCCGAGCGTGGTGCCGGATTCTAGAACCATGCCTCTCGGAGAGTCGCTGAATTATATGGGCAGGCCGGCTTTTGGGCACCCACCACGGGTGAGTCAGGTCAGCAGTGCTACAATTCGAGCTATTCAGCACGTTACTTCCCCCGAGGAGTTCGCGATGACTTCAGCAGGTCGCGTCGCGCAGCTAATCGCACCGGTTGTCGCAATCGTCGTCGGGTTCACTGCTGTCGCCGGCGCCCAAGGCACGGTCCAGTTCAGATCCGATGACTACACCCATGTCGAGGGCTGGGCAAAGCTCCCATCGCACATCGACTGGGGCAACGTGATCTCGGTCGAACCCGATCCAGACGGCGAGCATGTTTGGGCGTTGCATCGGGCAGAGCCGCCAATCCTCAAGTTCGACCCCGACGGCACCGTGATCCAGACGTTTGGCGACGGCATGTTCGTCCGGCCGCATGGGTTTCATATGTCGCACGATGGGTTCCTCTGGGCGACCGACCAGAGCGGCCGCGACGGGAAGGGGCATCAGGTCTTCAAGTTCACTCGCGACGGCGAACTGCTCATGACGCTCGGCACGGCGGGTGTCGGCGCCGAGGGTCCGGATACGTTCAACGGGCCGACCGACGTGGCGGTGGCCGACAACGGGGACGTCTTCATCACCGACGGCCACTTCAACAATCGCGTGGTCAAGTACTCGCAAGATGGCACGTTCATCAAAGCGTGGGGCCGGCAGGGCACAGCTCCGGGCGAGTTCGACCTGCCGCACTCGATCGCGATCGACTCACAGGGCCGCGTTTTCGTTGGTGACCGGTCGAACGCGCGGATCCAGATCTTCGACCAGGACGGAAAGTTTCTCCAGTCGTGGGATCAATTAGGCAAGGGGAGCGGGATCTACATCACCGATGACGACATCGTCTACGTCGCCGACCACCTGAAGTACAAGGCACTCTTGATTGGTAGTGCCACGGATGGGTCGATCACCTCACGTATCGAACCTGTCATCGCGGAAGGGATCATGGTCGACAAGTACGGCAACATCTTTGCCGGCGAAGTGGCGGGAAACATCCTGCGGAAGTTCGCCAAGAATTAACATCGTAGGGGCCACACGACGCGTCTCACTCGTCAATAAATCAGGAGACCCTCTACCACTTGGGTCACTACCGCGTGGCATCTGCGGATCACAGCGGACCCGTCAAAGCCGCTCGACCAGAGGTGGTCGGTCGAGCGTTGATCTGAAACGGATTCACACGCAGGCCCCGGTTCAA
>JAYZGM010000238.1:0-17559 GCA_036336225.1 Acidobacteriota bacterium
TGCCGGGGCCAAACACGGTGATCGGTTCTCCCGCCAGCGCCTGCTGCACGAAGTTCGGGATGACCATGCCATACCGACCGGTCTGACGGGGCCCGACCGTATTGAACAATCGGACCACAATCACGGGTAGCTGGCGCTCCTTCCAGTAGGCAAGCGCCAGGAACTCGTCGATCGCCTTGCTACAGGCATACGCCCAGCGATGTTGTCGAGTTGAGCCCAACACAAGGTCCGCATCCTCTCGGAACGGAATGGCCACGCTCTTTCCATAGACCTCTGAGGTCGATGCGATGAGTACCCGCTTACGCTTCTTGGCGGCGTGCTTGAGGACCACCTCGGTGCCATTGACGTTGGTTTCGATGGTGTGGACCGGAGCCTCGACGATGAGTTGGACACCGACCGCGGCCGCCAGGTGGAACACCACGTCGCAGCGATCGATGTGCTCGGCGAGCACGGGTTCGTTGGTGATGGTCTCGATCAGATAGTTGAACTTGTGGTGGGTTTTCAATGGCTCGATGTTATCGATAGACCCGGTCGAGAGGTCATCAAGGACGAAGACCTCATGACCTGCTTTGAGCAAAGCTTCGGCAAGATGTGAGCCGACGAACCCAGCGCCGCCAGTGATAAGTGCTCTCACAATGCGTCCATTGTCCTGTAATTGTGATTCGCGACATCATTCGGGAGCGGGGCATCCTGCCTGGCGGCGTTGCTCTTCGGTCAAGAATCGCCTGTTTGTGCCCTCGTCGCGTCTGGCCAGATCGGGTGCCGTGCTACGGGATTATCCACGTATCATGGCTACAGGGTACTAAGTCGCAAAGCGGAAGTTGATGACGTCACCGTCAGAAACCTCGTAGTCTTTGCCTTCCAGCCTCACCTCCCCGTGCTCCCGACAGGCTGTGTGGGATCCGTTCCGCGCCGTAAGCGCGTCGTAGTGGACGACCTCGGCGCGAATAAATCCGCGTGCGATATCACTGTGGATTTCCCCTGCGGCTTCCTGGGCGGGTGTGCCACGGGGCACGGACCAGGCTCGGCACTCGTCCTTCCCAACCGTAAAGAAGGAGATGTAGCCGAGCAACTCGTAGCTGGCCCGGATGACGCGATCAAGCCCGGAGTCGGTGAGGCCGATGTCGGAGAGAAACGCGACGCGATCGTCAGGTGGAAGCTCCGCGATCTCAAGCTCGATCTTGGCGCACACCGGGACCGCCTCGACGGCGGCTCCCGACAGCAGTTCGGCAAGTCCCGCCCGTTCGATCGCGGTGTCGGGGGTGGCACTGTCGGCCTCATCGAGATTGAGGACGACCAGCAATGGCTTCGCCGACAGGAAGCTGAAGCCGCGGAGCCGCTTTGTATCCTCGGGGGCCAGCTCCAGTGTTCGTAGCGATCGCCCCTCCTCGAGGGTGGTCTGACACTGCTCGATCACACGACGCTCTTCCTCGAGCTCGCGACTTTTCCCCCGTTTCAGGTCCTGACGGATCTTGTCGAGCCGACGTTCGGCCACACCCAAGTCGGCCAAGATTAGCTCGTCCTCCATCTGTCGTGCATCCCGCAGTGGGTCGATCTGCCCTGACGAGTGGGGAACGCAGTCATCGGTGAACATCCGTAGTACGTGAAGAAGCGCGTCCGCGTTGCGGAACGCGGAGACATCAAGCATCGAGGTGGCGGAGCCGTGCCCGGTGAGTTCGCTGACCTCGACCGTGGCCGGAACGTGGCGACGGGGCTCGAAGAGCGCCGTCAATCGGTCCAGCCTGGCGTCTGGAACCTGAGCCACACCAACCTGGGCTTCTTGACGGCCCGTCGTGGGAGTCGCTCCGACGTGGGTGCCGGTCAGTAGACGAAACAACGTGGTCTTGCCCGTGGAGGGTAGCCCGATGAGGCCCGCACGAAGCATTGTCAGCTGCCCTCATCCGCGGACACCCTCGGTACGCGTACAGAGAGAGCGCGCTTGGATAACGAATATAAAACGTAGGTCATTGATTGCACAACTATTACGGTTGACACGGAAGCGGCTGGATTCTACTATCGTGTGGACTTTTTTGGACTCTTGTGGAGTAAAAAGGTGTTAAGGGGAAACTTCTCGGCCAAGATCGATGAGAAGGGGCGACTCAAAATCCCCACCGCCTTCCGTACCGCTATACAGGACCGATATGGCACCCAACTTTTTGTCACAAGTGTGAACGGCGAGCTCGTCCTCATTTATCCCTTGCCTGTCTGGGAAGACATCGAGCACAAGCTCGCATCGGTTCCAAGCACCTTGCCGGCTAGAGGCAAGTTCTTCAATCGGGTGAACTACTTCGGGCAAACCGGTGAGTTCGACAAGCAGGGACGGGTATCCATCCACACCCGCCTGCGAGAAACGGCTGCGATGGTGGGTGAGGTCGACGTGTTTGGTCAATACGACCATTTGGATGTCTGGAACCACGAGCGATTTGCCACCGAGCTCAGCGGAGAACCATTCACCGATGAAGACGCCGCAGCGTTGTCGGAGTATGGCATCTGATGGCGATTTTACACGAGCCGGTGCTCCGGACCGAGAGTGTCGACTGGCTGGAGCCCGCTGGCCGCAGACTCATCGTGGACTGCACGGTGGGGACCGGTGGACACACCGCGGCGCTCCTCGGGGCCGGCGCGACACAGGTGCTGGGCTTGGACCGGGACGCGGATGTAATTCGGCTTGCCCACGAGCGACTCGCCGAGTGGAAGGACCGAGTGAAGTTGGTCCACGCAGACGATCGGAGCTTCGACGACGTGCTCGACCAGCTGGGGGTGGATCAGGTCGATGGCGCCCTCGCCGATCTCGGCCACTCGTCGGTGCAGCTGGATACTCCGGGGCGTGGTTTCAGCTTCCGTCGCGACGACCCACTCGACATGCGTATGGACCGCAGCCAGGGACAGACACTGGCGGAGCTTCTGGCTGGCGCGACCCCAGACGCACTCGCGGACGTGATCTTCAAGTATGGCGAGGAACGGCACTCGCGTCGCATCGCGCGGGCCATCGTGACCGCTTGGACCGAGGCTGGCATCGAGACGACCGCCGAGCTTGCTCGAATCGTGCGACGTGCGGTGCGGTATCGTGGCCGGTCTCGAATCGACCCTGCGACCCGGACATTTCAGGCCTTACGGATCTGGGTCAATCGGGAGCTCGATGGGTTGGACGTGTTCCTTCGTTCTGTGGCGCGGCGTCTTCGGGCTGGGGCGCGTCTGGTCGTCATCAGTTTTCACTCGCTTGAGGATCGGATCGTGAAGTACACGCTGCGAGAGCTTGAGCGTGGTGGCGAGGTGGCCATCCAAGTGCTGACCCGAAAGCCGGTCCGACCCGGCGAAGACGAGGTCGGCCGCAACCCGCGGGCTCGGTCGGCCAAGCTCCGGGCCGCCGCGAGGGTGACATGAGTCGACCGGATCTGGACTTCGATATCAAACGTGACATCCACAACGCGCCAATCGTGCGGGAGATCGACCAGACGCGGCAGCGGGAGTTGTGGCGCTCGCTTGGGGTGGGGGTCTGTCTGGTCGTGGTCCTGTTGTTTTCTGCCTGGCAACACTTCGAGCTCCTCCGTCACGGATACGAGATTGAGCAGATGGAGCAGGAACGGGCTCGCGAGCTTGAGGTGAATCGGCATCTGCGGCTGGAGATCGAAACACTGCGATCACCGCAACGGATCGAACGCATCGCCATCGAGGAGTTGAATCTGGTGTCCCCGACCCCGGCGGATGCACAAGTGCTCGAACGTCTCGCGCCGGCACCGCCACCGTCCCGCTCGGTCATGGCGACCCGAGAAACAGGTGTCGTGAGCCCGCCGCGGCCATAAAGGGAGCTTTCGATGGTGGCGAACTCGCATCCAGACCGCTGGCGCTCCATCATGCGGCGTCGCGTCATTTTGGCGGCGTCGGTCATGGCGCTCTGGGGTGTTGCGATCGAGGCGAGATTGGTCCACCTGCAAGTCCTTCGGCACGACGATCTGGTGGAACGCGCCGTTCGCCAGCGGTCTCGCACTATCGACACCCATCCTAAACGAGGAGAGATCCTCGACCGTGAGGGCCGAGTGTTGGCCTATAGCGTCGACGCCGACACGGTGGTGGCCGTACCGAGTGAGATCGCCGACCCGGTCGACACCACCCGTCGGCTGTGTCTGGTTCTCGAGTGCTCCGACGAGCGTCGCAAGCTCATCGAGACGCGACTTGGCCGCGATAGATTGTTCGCCTACGTGCAGCGACACGTCTCGGTCGACGCCGCCAAACAGATTCGAGAACTCGAACTACCCGGGGTAGGGCTACTCAAAGAGAACCGGCGCTTTTACCCCAACAAGGAGCTTGCGGCTCATCTCATCGGCTATGTTGGGATCGACAATCAAGGGCTCCACGGGCTCGAGTCGTTGCACGACAAAGCCATCGGCGGACAACCGGGCAAGGTGCTTGTCCAAACCGATGCCCACAACCGAGCGTTCAGTCGGGTCGAGCGTCCCCCCACAACTGGCGTCACGCTCGAGCTGACCATCGACAAATACATCCAACACATCGCCGAGCGTGAGCTACGTCGGGCCGTGCTGGAACATGACGCGGCCGGTGGCAGCGTGGTGGTCATGGACCCGCACACCGGGGACATCTTCGCACTGGCCAACGCGCCAACCTTCAATCCGAACGCGTTCTTGGCGTCGACGGCGGACTTGCGTCGTAACCGCGCCACACAAGACGTTTATGAGCCGGGCTCGACGTTCAAGATCGTCACCGCGTCCGCCGCCCTGGAAGAGGGAGTCTTCCACCCCGACCAAGTCATCGATGTGAGCCCCGGTGTCATTTATTTTGGTGGGCGACCCATTAGGGATATTGGTCGGTACGGCAAGTTGACATTTGCCGATGTCATCGTCAAATCGAGCAACGTTGGGGCGAGCAAGATCGGTGTCGCCCTTGGGGCCGAACGGCTTGGGCGGTATGTGCGACGGTTCGGGTTTGGTCAGACGTTCGCCCGCGACTTTCCCGGTCAAAGCCGTGGGATCGTGCACGATCCGTCGACTCTCGGCGACAGCGCGCTCGCCCGAGTCTCGATGGGCTACAGCATCTCAGTCACTCCACTCCAGATGGCTACGGCCATGAGTGTCATCGCCAACGGGGGTGAGCTGGTCGCTCCCCGATTGGTGCGGGCTCAGCTCAGCGCTGACGGCCGTCAGGAGGTGCCGGTCCGGGTCATTCGACGCGCCATCTCTGAGCGCACAGCCTCCACCTTGACACGGATCATGGAGGATGTCGTGAGCCGTGGCACGGCGCGCCGCGCGCGTGTTCCCGGGTATACGGTGGCAGGGAAGACTGGCACGTCCGAGAAGATCCTGCCGGGCGGTGGATACTCCAAGACTGACCACGTTGCGTCGTTCGGCGGGTTTGTGCCGTCCACCCGACCCGAGTTGACGATATTGGTGGTCGTCGATGACGTGGCGCGATTTGGCGGTTTGGTCGCGGCGCCCGTGTTCCAGCGGATCGCCGAGGCGGTGTTGCGTCATCGAGGAACCCTGCCCAATGTGGATGCACCACCCCCGATCCTTGTGGGGGCCCCCGATGCTTCGGAACCGGCGGTGCGGACCGTCGCGGTCAGCGCGCCGATGAGCGAGCCCGTGTCTCCAATTGGTACAGACGAGGGTCGGATGCCGGACCTCGTCGGAATGAGTGCTCGAACCGCGCTCCAGACGGTCACCGAATTGGGGTTGACCACGCAGGTCAGCGGTCGCGGGTTTGTGTCTGAGCAATGGCCGGCCGCCGAGGAGTTCATCGTGGACGGGCAAGCGGTCACGCTTCGGCTCGAGCGATTTTCGACCAACGGATCGAGGACCGGTTCATGAGGGTGGCCGACCTGGTCCCCCGTCTGACGCTGCAGGGAGGTATCCCTGCCGGTGGAGGGCTGGACTCGGTCGACCGGTCGGTAACCGCGATTGCCTTTGACTCGCGGGAGGTCACCCCCGGTGCCATTTTTGTCGCGACCAAAGGACAGCATGTCGACGCCACACGTTTCGCGGCCGATGCGGTTGCACGTGGGGCCACCCTCGTGGTGTCCGAGTCTCTGCCTGATCCCGCTCTCGACGCGCCCTGGTTACAAGTACCGGACGCCCGTGTGGCGTTGGCAGAGTTGGCGACCGGTTTTGCTGAGGATCCGAGCCATGAGCTGACCGTGGTTGGGGTGACCGGCACAAACGGGAAGACCACGACGACCTATCTGCTGTCGTCTATCTTCGAAGCGGCGGGACGGAGGTGTGGCCGAATCGGGTCGATCGGCTATTCGACTGGCGGTGAGGATGTCGTGGCGGAACGCACGACACCGGAGGCACCTCAGATACAGGCGTTACTTCGCGACATGGTCAGACATCGGTGTGTCGCCTGTGCGATGGAGGCGTCGTCACACGCCTTGGCGATGCGTCGAGTTGACGGCACGCGGTTCGCCGCGGCGGTGTTTTGCAATCTCACTCGAGATCACCTCGATTATCACTCCGACATGGAGCACTACTTCGAGGCAAAGCGGCGGTTGTTCGAGATGTTGCCGGCGGGGGCACCCTCGATTCTCAACGTCGACGATCCCTGGGGACGACGGATAGCGGAGACCGTGACCCGCCCCGTGACCTACGGGTTGAGTGAATCTGCCGACGTGAGGCCCGATCACATGGAATCGACGCTTCGAGGCACGACGCTCGAGGTGCGGACACCGCGTGGCCGGCTCCAGCTGCGGACCTCCCTGCCCGGGCACGTCAATGTGAGCAATGTGCTGGCGGCGGTGACTACCGCGCTGGCGCTCGATATCCCGTTCCAAGCGATCGAACAAGGAGTTGCGAGTCTAGACGGGGTTCCTGGCCGGTTTGAGGTGGTATCGGCGTCCGACGACAACGTGTGCGTGCTCGTGGACTACGCCCATACCGATGATGCCCTCAGGTCCGTGCTTGAAGCCATCCGTGCGCTTCACCAGGGACAGCTCGTCAGCCTGTTTGGGTGCGGGGGCGACCGTGATCGGGCCAAGCGCCCCTTGATGGGCGCGGTGGCCGCACGGCTCTCGGACCTCGTGATCCTGACGTCGGACAACCCCAGGTCAGAGGATCCCGATGCCATCATCGCTGAAATTCGGTGCGGGATGGAGACGTTGAGTGAGGGTGGCGCCCGACATCTGGCAATTTCCGACCGTGGCGCGGCCATTCGACGCGCGATCGATGAGGCCGAAGCTGGGGACGTCGTGGTCATAGCGGGTAAGGGACACGAAACAGAACAGGTGATCGGCACCGAACGTCGGGTCTTCGACGACCGAGTGATTGCCCGCGAAGCCTTGGCCCGTCGTCGGGCGCGCGCGCGGTGCACGTAACGAGGATCTGGCCGGCGTCCGATCGCGGGGTGAAGGTGGAGTGTCATCGAGGAGATGGACAAGCCGTGGTCAATGACGTCGAACGAGATTGCCCGGGCGGTCGGCGGGCGAGTGGCAGGAACGTGGCGGGTCGATCCAACCGGCTTCTCGATCGATACGCGCACACTTCGCCGCGACGACCTCTACATCGCGATTTGCGGCAGACGTTTCGACGGGCATGCCTTTGTGGCTGAGGCGATGACGAGGGGCGCGTGTGGGGCGCTGGTCAGCGACGCCTCGGCGTTGGGTGGGTTCCCGGTCGCGGGGGTGGTGGTCGATGACACGCTCGAGGCATTGCAGTCGCTCGCCCGGCATATCCGCCGGTGGTCTGCGGCACAACTCGTGGCGGTCACCGGGAGCGTAGGCAAGACCACAACCAAGGAGCTCGCATCGGCCGTGCTAAGTGCGCGTTACCGGGTCTTTCGGAATCGGGGCAACCTGAACAACCACATCGGGCTGCCACTGTCTTTGTTGGAGTTACGCACCCGTCCCGAGGTGGCGGTGGTCGAGCTCGGGATGAGTGGACCTGGGGAGATCAGCCGTCTGGTGGGTATCGCCGAGCCGGACGTGCGAGTCTGGACAAATGTTGCCGCTGTGCACGCCGAGTTCTTTCCATCGGTTGATGCGATCGCCGACGCCAAGGCGGAGATTCTGGAGGGTGCGACCTCCGAGAGCGGTGTGGTCGCCAACGCCGCGGACCCACGCGTGATGTCCCGATTGACAACCTTTCCGGGTCGGGTGACGACGTTTGGGGTCAGCGTCGATGCGGATGTGATGGCGACCGAGGTGGAAGATCTTGGTCTCAGAGGGTCGCGCGCGTGTCTGCAGACACCGGTTGGGGCGACACCGGTCACCACGAGCTTGCTCGGTCGTGGCAACGTGGCCAATGTCGCCGCCGCGGTCGGGGTCGGTCTCCAGCTGGGGGTGGCTCCTGACGACGCCGCCGAGCGCATCGGGTCCGTGCAGGCGCTTCCGCATCGTGGGTCTGTTCATCATCTCTCGAGTGGAGTCGTCGTGGTGGATGACTCATACAACTCTAGTCCTCCCGCGTTGGACGCGGCCCTGACCACCCTGTCACGAGAACGCAGTGGGGGGCGACGGGTGGCCGTGCTCGGAGAGATGCTTGAGCTCGGCGACCAGGCTGTCTCGTTCCATCGTGCGGCCGGGCGAGCGGCGGCCGCGGCGGAGCTGGGTTTGCTTCTCACCGTGGGGGGCACCGGGGCTCGAGAGCTGGGCGCGTCGGCGATTGAGGCCGGTCTGGACATGACCGCGGTCGCCCACTACGAGAGCAGCGACGAACTCGCGGCCGAGATCTGTTCGATAGTGCGTGACGACGACGTCATCCTGATCAAAGGGTCCCGGGGCATCAGGACCGACGTCGTGGCCTCGCGGCTGACGGCGGGGTGCCAGTGATGTTGTATCACCTGCTGTATCCGCCCCTCAACGTCGTCCAGTACATCACGTTTCGGACGGCGGTGGCCGGGCTGACCGCGTTTGTCATCAGCCTGCTTGTGGGCCCGTGGCTCATCCGGACCCTACGTGGGTTCCAGATCGGTCAGGTGGTGCGAGACGACTTGACCAATCATCAGTCGAAGGCTGGCACCCCCACGATGGGGGGGGTGCTCATCCTGACCGCGGCGACCGTGCCCACGTTGCTATGGGCCGACCTGACGAACGCGTATGTTTGGGTGGCGTTGTTGTCGACGTTGGCCTTTGGCTTTGTAGGGTTTGTCGATGATTACCTCAAGGTGGTGCGACAAACCCACGGGGGTCTTCGTCCGCGATACAAGTTAATCGGGCAGGGCCTGGTGGCGATGGCGGTTGGGTTTGCGTTGCTCTGGATGAATGGACGTGAGCTCTACAACACCGAGCTCATCTTCCCGTTCTTTAAGGACATCACGCCGGATTTGGGCTGGCTCTACGTCCCGTTCGGCATGCTGGTGATGATGTTCTTCTCGAACGCGGTGAATCTGACGGATGGACTCGACGGGTTGGCCATCAGTATCTTCACGGTGGCGGCCGCCGCGTTGACTGCACTGGCATATGTCACCGGTCACGCGATCTTTGCCGAGTACCTCTTGCTGACCCACGTCTTGCCGGCGGCCGAGCTCACCGTATTCTGTGGAGCGCTCGTCGGGGGTGGGTTGGGGTTCCTTTGGTACAACACACACCCCGCTGAGCTCTTCATGGGCGATGTCGGGTCTTTGGCTCTGGGTGGCGCGTTGGGCACGGTCGCGATTCTCATCAAGGCCGAGCTACTGCTGCCTATTGTGGGTGCGGTCTTTGTCATCGAGCTGTTCTCGGTGGTCATCCAAGTTACGTCCTTCAAGCTGACGGGCCAGCGGGTGTTCCGTATGGCGCCGCTTCATCACCATTGTGAGCTCATTGGGTGGAGTGAGCCCAAGGTGATCATCCGGTTCCTGATCGCCGCCGTGGTGTTTGCGTGTTTCAGTTTGGCTACTTTGAAGTTGCGATGACCGATTTTTCTGTACAGGGAGCCACGGTTGTCGTCGTGGGGGCGGCGCGGAGCGGGATCGCGGCGGCGAGGCTGCTCGCCGCCCGCGGGGGGCAGGTGGTTCTCACTGAGCAGCAGCGGGAGGTCGATGCGTCGGTCTCCAGCTTGCGCGAGGATGGGGTAGAGCTTGAACTCGGTGGACACGATCCACATACGTTGACCAGCGCCGAGCTTGTGGTGCTGAGCCCAGGCGTGTCCCCGACTCTGCCGGTGCTCGATGCGGTGCGACGACGCGGGGTGCCTGTGATTAGCGAGGTCGAGCTAGCCTCTCGGTGGCTCCGCGGACGACTCGTGGCCGTGACCGGTACGAAGGGAAAGTCGACAACGGTTGTGTTGCTAGGGCGCATGCTGGAGGCGGGGGGACGCGCCGTACTTGTGGGGGGCAACGTGGGAACCGCACTCAGCAGCCAGGTCGAGCGGTCGACCCCTGATGTCATCCACGTCGTCGAAGTATCGAGTTTTCAGCTCGAGCTGACCACGTCCTTCAGACCTTCGATCGCCGTGCTCCTCAACCTGCACACCGATCATCTCGATCGTCACGGTGGGTACGAACCCTATGTCTCGGCCAAAGCCCGCATCTTTGCCAATCAGACCGAGAGCGACACGCTGGTCATCAATGGCGACGACCGAGAAGTCGTGCGGCTGACCGACCGCAGCCGCGCACCCCGGTATCCCTACGCCCTCAACGAGCGTGTCGACGATGGGGTGACCGTGGTCGACGAGATCATCACCTGTCGTCGCCCGAGTGGGGATCTGCCTCTCGTCCCGGTGTCTGCGGTTCATCTTTTGGGTCGACACCTCTTAAGTGACGTGTTAGCCGCGACAACGGTAGCGCACCGTCTCGGTGTGTCGGGGGCGGACATGACTCGGGCGGTCGAGCAATTCACCGGGCTCGACCACGCGTTGGAGCCGGTGGGTCACGTGGATGGAGTGCGATTCATCAACGATTCAAAGGCGACCAATATCGTGGCCGCCCGGCAGGCGATCGAGAGTTGCGGCACGCATCTCGTCGTCATCATGGGTGGGCGATTCAAGGGGGGTGACCTGATGTCGTTGGCCCCGCTGCTCGAAGAGCGTGTCGATGCGGTGGTCGCGATCGGCGAGGCCCGCGATCGTATTCACGACACGTTGGAGTCTTCGGTGCGGGTCATACGCGTGGAATCGCTCGGTGCCGCCGTGTTGGCGTCGTTCGGGCTGGCGAGACCGGGGGGCACCGTGCTCTTGGCCCCGGCCTGCGCGAGTCTCGACATGTTTCAAAACTACGCCGAGCGCGGACTAGTGTTCACGCAGGCGGTATCACGTCTGCGGGAGGATGTTGAAGAAAAGCGTGAGCAGTGAGCAGTCATCAGTCGTGTCACGGCGGGGGAGAATCGACCGCTGGGAACGCAGGCTGCCTCGGTCTGCGAGGTCGGTGTCTTCTCCTCGCGCGCGGCTGATGACTGCTGACCGCTCACGCACTACATTTCGGATCGACGGCCCCAGAGCTTTAGGGCGCTCAGAAGCGTCAGTGGTTCAGGGTCAGGAATAAACGCCGAGTATGGCGCGAAAACTCAAGTCAGACAAGCTGTTGTTTCTCGCCACCTTGCTCCTCGTATGCGTGAGCATCGTCATGGTGTACAGC
Source organism: Acidobacteriota bacterium (assembly GCA_036336225.1). Lineage (GTDB taxonomy): Bacteria > Acidobacteriota > Vicinamibacteria > Vicinamibacterales > UBA8438 > JAJEEA01. The sequence continues at coordinate 11,497 of JAYZGM010000238.1, forward strand.
GCCTCGGCCGTGCTTGCGATGGATCGCTACCAGCAGCCGCCGTATTTTTTCTTGTTCAAACAGGTGACCTGGGCGGTGCTGGGGGTGTGTCTCCTCAGTCTGGCTATGCGGGTCGACTATCGCACCTTGCGACAGCCGATCGCCATTTGGAGCGCATTGGGTGTGTCGGTGGCGGCGCTCATCGTGGTGTTCTTTGGGCCCTCCATCAATGGGACACGACGGTGGTTTGCCGTCGGTGGCATCGGGGTGCAGCCGTCCGAGCTTGCCAAGATTGCCGTCATCATCTTTACGGCGTCGGTGCTGGAGCGCCGGATGCATGCGATGGAGCGGGTGGCGTACACGCTGGCCCCGATTGCGCTCGTCACGGGGCTCGTGTGTGGGCTCATCGTACTCGAGCCGGATTTTGGTACCGCCTTCACACTACTCCTCATCGTTGGGGTGATGGTGTTCGCGGCCGGTCTTCCCTATCGCTACCTGGTGGGTTTGACGCTGGTGATGGCCCCGGTCTTGTTCCTTGTGCTCGCCAGCGAGGACTATCGTCGACGTCGGTTGTTGGCTTTTCTCGACCCGTGGGCTGACCCGCTGGGCGATGGGTTTCAGATCATTCAGTCACAGATTGCCGTCGGGACTGGCGGCGTGTTTGGTCAGGGGCTGATGGCCGGCGTGCAGAAACTGTTTTACCTGCCGGCTCCCCACACCGACTTCATTTACGCTGTGATCGCCGAGGAAACCGGTTTGCTGGGGGCCACCGCCGTGCTTATTTGCTTTGGCGTCATCGTGTGGCGCGGGCTCCGAATCACGATGGCCGCCTCCGATCAATTCGGCGCGTTTCTGGCCCTTGGGCTGACCATGATGGTGGCGTTCCAGGCCTTCGTGAACATCAGCGTGGTGTTGGGGCTACTGCCCACCAAGGGAATCCCGCTGCCTTTTGTTAGCTCTGGCGGGTCCTCGTTGCTGATCAGCCTGCTCGGAATGGGTATCCTGCTCAATGTTTCACAACACGCGTCGGAGACGTCATGAGCATGGCCCGACGAGCATCATGGGGTCGGAGGTTGGTCGATGATGGCGTCCGGCATGCGGGTGCTCATGAGTGGCGGTGGCACGGGCGGACATCTTTATCCGGGTGTCGCGGTGGCTCTCGAGCTGCGTCGACGCCACCCAACGGCGCGCGTGGTGTTCGCCGGGACCGGCCGGGGTTCGGAAGCGGAGACGGTGGCTGGGCACGGGTTCGACCACGTGCGGGTGCGCAGTGCGGGGTTGAAAAGCAAGTCGTTGGGCGCCGTGCTGAACGGGCTGGCATTGGTGCCCCTCAGTGGCTGGGATGCCTGGTGGACCATCTCCCGTATCAATCCCGACCTGGTGATAGGGCTCGGGGGCTACTCGTCGGGTGCGGTCGTCTTGGCGGCTGCCTGGCGTTGGATTCCCACGATGTTGCTCGAACAGAACGCGCGCCCCGGGTTGACCAATCGTCTACTTGCCCGGGTGGCGACCACTGCCGCCGTCTCACACAAGTCGGGTCTCACGTCTTTCCGGGGCAAGGGGTTTGTCGCCGGGAATCCGGTGCGGGCGGAGTTCTTCGAGACCCGGCGCTCTCCTCGGAGCCGACGCGATGCCGTCCATGTGTTGATACTGGGTGGCTCGCAAGGGGCTCACGCCATAAATGTGGCGATGATGGCCGCGGCTTCGGTGCTTGTCGAGTCCAGGGTGCCATTGAGGGTGACGCATCAGACCGGACGTCAGGATTGCGGGTTGGTGAAGAGGGCCTACCTGGCCGCGGGGCTAGGCGCTCGTGTCGAGCCGTTCTTGACCACGATGGCCGATACCATGCGTGACGCCGACCTCGTGGTGAGTCGGGCGGGAGCCACGACGCTCGCCGAGCTGGCCGCGGTTGGACTGCCGTCCTTGCTGGTGCCATTCCCGGGTGCGGCCGATGGTCATCAACACACGAACGCAGAGGTGTTCGCCGAACAGGGGGCGGCACAGGTGTTGTTACAGGAGACCCTGACCGGTGACCGCCTGGCGAGTTGGATGCTCGCGTTGGCTGACGACAACGAGCGTCGCGAGCGGATGGCGGCCGCGGCCACGACCTTGGCCCGTCCCGATGCGGCATCGGTCATCGTCGATCGAGCCGAACAGCTGATGGGTGAGTCCGGAGCGGGTCGCCGAGAGACTAGTGGCCCAGTGAGCGATGACGAGACCGGGCCCTCTTGGCGTCACCGTGCGACGGGGTGGACGCTCTTGCCGACCACGCGTCGCGTGCACTTCGTGGGTGTCGGTGGGATTGGCATGAGCGCAGTGGCAGAAATGATGTGTGGCCTCGGGTATGACGTAAGCGGATCCGACCTGATGGCATCAGGTGTGACGACTAGGCTTCTCGAGCAAGGCGTGGTTGTGGAAACGGGTCACAACGCCACCCGCGTCAGTGACGCCGACGTGGTCGTCGTGTCGGCGGCAGTGCCCGATGATAACCCGGAGCTCGTCGAGGCGCGACGGCGGGGTCTTCCCGTCTTGCTTCGTGGCACCATGCTCGCCGAGCTGACTCGCGGCCGGACCACCGTCGCGGTCAGTGGGACACATGGCAAGAGCACGACGTCGTCTATGGTCGCCGTGATGTTGACCGAATGTGCCCTCGATCCGTTGGTGGTGGTCGGGGCGCGGGTCGCTGCATTCGGGAGCAACGCGCGGTGCGGCAATGGGCCTCACTTTGTAGTCGAGGCCGACGAGAGTGAGCCATCCTTCCTTGCCTTGACCCCGCAGGTTGCCTGCTTGACCAACCTTGAGGAGGAGCACCTCGAGAACTACGGCACGTTTGACCGACTCCGCGAGACCGTCATCCGTTTTGCGAACAACGTCGTCACCACCGGTGTCGTCGTGTTGTGTGCGGACGACCCGGTGTTAACGGCACTACGCCCGCGTCTGGATAGGCAGGTCATGACCTATGCACTGGACGACCCGTCGGCCGATGTGGTGGGTCATGAGCCGGTATTCGAGAGCGATAGCTCGTCCTGTACGGTGACATATCGTTTCAATGGAGAACCCGCGACCCTCAAGCTCCGGGTTGGTGTCCCCGGTCGTCACAATCTGCTTAATTCACTCGCCGCCTTCACGGTCGGTCTCACACTGGGCCTCCCGCCCCCACGGGTGGCATCGGGTCTGACACGTTTCGGCGGTATTGATCGGCGGTTTCAACTGAAGGGTGAAGCGGGCGGGGTGCGGGTCTTCGACGACTACGGTCATCACCCAACGGAGCTCGCCGCGGTGATGGCGACCGCGCGTCAACAGCCACACGAGCGTCTCGTTGTCGTCTTTCAACCCCACCGCTACACGCGTACCGCGCACTTGTTCGACCGATTTGTGGAGGTGCTGGCCCACGCGGATGTTGTGGTCCTGACGGAGATCTACTCCGCCGGCGAGACCGCGGTCCCCGGAATGACCAGCGCGCGGTTGGCCGACGCCATCCGGCGCGTTGCAGATCAACCGGTTTACGACGTGCGCGGGTTGCATGATGCCGTGCCACTGGTCGTTGCCTTGGCACGGCCGGGCGACCTGGTGCTTACCCTCGGGGCAGGGTCAGTGGGCAGTCTTGGGGAACGTCTCCTGGAGGGCATTCGGAAGACGGGGAATGACTCGCCGGCGAAGTCGCGTGAGGGGGGGGCAGCGTGAAGACGGTTCTGACCCAGACCGACCGGCGTTTTCGCCGCGCGCAACATCCAGCCCGGCCGACACGGGTCGTCGCGCGACATTGGCTTGGGGTGGTTCGCGCATTGGTCGTAGCCGGCGGCGTGGCCGGTGGTGGCTACCACGTGGCAGTGTTGTTACAGGCGGCACCCTTCCTCGTCGTGGATGACATTGTCGTACGGGGGAACGACCAGCTATCCGAGGGGGAAGTGTTGGCGTTGCTTTCAAGGGTCAAGGGCGACAGCATCCTGGCTATCGATCTCGAAACACAACAACAGCGTCTGGTCGCGTCGCCCTGGCTGATCGGCGGCACCTTACGACGCATTCTCCCTTCAACCGTGGAGGTGGTTGTTCGGGAACGACTGCCGGTGGCGATCGCTAGGTTTGCGAGCCGTTTGTATCTGATCGACACCACCGGGTCGGTTATCGAGGAGTACGGGCCCAGGTTCGCTCAATTTGATCTGCCGATCATCGACGGGCTGATCGGCGACACGGGGGAACCCGAGATGGTCGACGTCGGTCGTATGGCCCTCGCTTCCGCGTTCTTGGCTCAGCTCAGCGGTGTCCCGGATGTGCGTGAAACGGTGTCTCAGATCGATGTTGCCGACCCGCACAACGCCATCGTTCAGCTCAACGACGATCTGGCGTTGTTGCATGTGGGGGCCGATCGCTTCGTCGAGCGTCTGCGGTACTACGCGGAGCTGGCGCCGGCGCTACGGGAACGAGTCGCGGACATCGACTATGTCGACTTGCGATTCGACCAGCGCGTGTTTGTGAAGTCCGCTACCTCGAGACGAGCCCGGACTCCGACAAGGAGACAGGGGCGCGTCAGGGCGGTAGCTGCCGGCGATCAATAAGGAGAGTTCCAAAAACGGTCTGGCGGCCTGGGATGGGGGACGCGTGGCACGGAAGGAACATTATCTCGTCGGGCTCGACGTGGGCACGTCTAAGGTTGCAGCGATTGTGGCCGAGGCGCTCGAAGACGGTGGCATGGACGTCATCGGCATCGGGGTCGTCGAGGCCAAGGGCATTAGACGTGGCGTGGTCGTGAATCTCGAAGCTGCGGTCGAGTCTATCAAGAAGGCGATCGAGGAAGCCGAGCTGACCGCCGGTGTGGAGATTGACTACGTGCACCTTGGTTTGTCGGGCGCCCATCTGAAGGCGTTCAATAGCCGGGGCGTGGTGGCGGTGGCCGGTAAGAACCGTGAGATCACTCGTGAGGACGTCCGACGCGTCATTGACGCGGCCAAAGGGGTCGCGTTACCGGCTGGTCGGGAGATCCTCCACGTGCTTCCCCAAGACTTCATGGTAGACGACCAAGATGGCATCGGAGCCCCAGTGGGGATGACCGGTACTCGGCTCGAGGTCAACGTCCATGTGGTGACTGGCAGCACGTCGTCAGCTCAAAACATCATCGCGTGTGTCAATCGGGCCGGGGTCGCTGTGGTGGATACCGTGATCGAGCAGTTGGCGGCGGCCGAATCGGTCTTGACGGCGGATGAGCGCGAGCTTGGCGTGGCGTTGGTCGACATCGGGGGTGGCACCACAGATTTGGCAATATTCGAGAAAGGCAGTCTGTGGCACACCGGGGTGGTCACCATGGGTGGTGACCATTTCACCAACGATATTGCGGTTGGGTTGCGGACACCGATCCCCGCCGCGGAGAAAACCAAACGACGTAGTGGCTGCGCGCTGGCGTCGATGGTGAACGACGATGAGCGGATCGAGGTGGCGAGTGTGGGAGGGCGGCAGCCACGCGTGATGTCTCGACGCATTCTGTGCGAGATTCTGCAGCCCCGTGCCGAGGAGCTGTTCCATGTGTTATGGGACGAAATCCGACGGGCTGGCTACGAGCGCTCACTACACTCTGGCATCGTGCTGTGTGGAGGAGGGGCACTGCTCGAGGGGATGGCCGAGATCGCGGAGCAGATCTTTGACCTTCCGATCCGCCGAGGGTGTCCGATCGATGTGGGGGGGTTGACCGACCATGTCAATAGTCCGTCGTTTGCCACCGGCGTTGGGTTGGTCACCCACGCGCATCGGAACCAGAAGCGAGAGCAGGAATGGTCCGTCGGGGTGGGTGCCCTGACGAATCTAGCTGGTCGCCTGCGTGGACTGTTTAAGGAGTTCCTGCAATGAAACCGCCGTGTCATGACGCTGAGAGGGCGTGCAGACGAGATTTTTCACCTGATAGGTAGAAGACGAGAAAATTGGTCGTATTTGACCAGGGTGTGACGCGGCAGGACGAGGGGCCGTGGCGGCGACTGAGACGTGTTTTTTCCAGGTTCTACGGGGAGGCGAATGGAGTCTTCATCATTAAGAGACCCACGTGGTGACGAGCGCGAGCGGCTGGGGCGTGAGTCTGATCCGAACCTGCGTTTGACA
>JAYZGM010000239.1:0-19962 GCA_036336225.1 Acidobacteriota bacterium
CGGCGTCAACATCGAGCTCAAACGCATCCTCAAGAAACTTGTCGATCAGTACCGGGTGTTCCGGAGACGCATCGACCGCTTCGGTCATGTATCGGTCAAGAGCCGCCGCATCGTAGACAATCGCCATGGCCCGCCCACCCAGAACGTAGGATGGACGTACGACCAAGGGATACCCGATCTTGGCCGCGACCTCGCGCGCCTCCTCGCGTGAGGTCGCGATCCCGCTGGGCGCCTGTGGGATCCCCAGCTCCCAGAGCAACGTCGCGAACCGTTTGCGGTCCTCGGCCAGATCGATCGAGTCGGGTGAGGTCCCCAGGATCGTGACACCGGCCTCTTGGAGGGCCAAGGCGAGTTTGAGTGGCGTCTGCCCCCCAAACTGCACGATGCACGAGACCTCACCGCCAGCCATGCGTTCCTTCGCGATGACCGCAGAGACGTCCTCAAACGTGAGCGGCTCAAAGTAGAGCCGGTCGACCGAGTCGTAGTCGGTGGAGACGGTCTCGGGGTTGCAATTGACCATCACCGTTTCGAGCCCTTCTTCCTTCAGGGCAAAGGCCGCATGACAGCAGCAGTAATCAAACTCGATCCCTTGCCCGATCCGGTTTGGACCGGACCCGAGAATCACGACCTTGCGTCGGTCGGTGGGCGCTGACTCACATTCCTGCTCGTAGGTACCATAAAGATAGGGCGTAAACGACTCGAACTCAGCGGCACAGGTGTCAATGCGTTTGTACACCGGCTGTAGAGAGGCGTGCCGACTCCGCTCGGCAATGACGGCCGCATCCGTCTTGAGCACCCGTCCGAGCTCCTCGTTCCCAAACCCCGCCCGCTTGAGCACCTCGAGTAGTTCGGTCGACATCTCACGCAACCCCACGACGCCGGCTAACCGCTGTAACTCGACGATCTCGGCGAACTGCGTCAGAAACCAAGGGTCAATCTGGGTCAGTTCATGGACCTTGTCCACGCTCCACCCTTTGTCGAGCGCTCGAAACACCGCAAACATACGTCGGTCCGTGGGCACAACGAGTTGGCGTTGCAGTGACGCGTCGTCTTCGGCCAGTTCCGTCGTCTGATCGAACAACCGCGCGCTCTGACCGATTTCGAGCGAACGTATACCTTTGAGAAACGCCTCCTTGAAGGTCCGACCGATCGCCATCGCCTCACCCACTGACTTCATCTGGGTCATCAGCGTGCGGTCGGCCTGTGGAAATTTCTCAAAGGTCCATCGCGGAACCTTCACCACCACGTAGTCGATCGTCGGCTCGAATGACGCAGGGGTCAGACGCGTGATGTCATTCGGGATCTCATCGAGCCGATAACCCAGGGCGAGCTTCGCGGCGATCTTGGCAATGGGAAACCCGGTCGCCTTTGACGCCAGCGCCGACGACCGCGATACGCGCGGATTCATCTCTATCGCGACCATGCGGCCGTCCGCCGGGTTCACGGCGAACTGAATGTTTGACCCACCGGTCTCCACACCGACCCGCCGGATGATGCGACGAGCCGCGTCGCGCATCCGTTGATACTCCTTGTCGGTCAGCGTCATCGCCGGCGCCACCGTGATGCTATCGCCGGTGTGCACACCCATCGGATCGATATTCTCGATGGAACAGATCACGACAAAGTTGTCGGCCACGTCACGCATGACCTCGAGTTCGAATTCCTTCCATCCGATGACCGACTCTTCGATGAGGGTCTCGTGCACCGGGCTCAGCTCAATACCCCGCGTGACAACTTCCCGGAACTCCTCCATGTTGTAGGCGATGCCCCCGCCAACGCCACCCAACGTGAACGAGGGGCGAATGATGGCGGGAAATCCTAGACTCTCGCCGCCGGCCTGCGCCTCGTCGAGCGACTTCGCGTACGCACTCGCTGGTACATCGACGCCGATCGACTCCATCGCCTCACGAAACTGTAACCGGTCCTCCGCCACCATGATCGCGTCGATCGATGCGCCGATCAGTGACACGCCGAATTCGTCGAACACCTTGTGTTTGTCAAGCTCGACAGCCAGGTTCAATGCCGTCTGCCCCCCCACCGTGGGGAGCACCGCATCCGGCCGCTCACGCTCGATCACCGACCGCACGACCTCCCACGTCAACGGTTCAACATACGTGCGATCCGACACTTCCGGGTCGGTCATGATGGTCGCGGGGTTGGAATTCACCAGCACGACCTCGAGCCCCTCAGCGCGGAGCGCTTTGCACGCCTGTGTCCCGGAATAGTCGAACTCACACGCCTGCCCGATCACGATGGGACCGGACCCGATGACAAGCACGCGTTTGATGTCGGTTCGGCGGGGCATGAGCAGGGTCGGTTACTCGGCGCGACGGGCCATCTCGTCGAGAAAGCGGGAGAACAGATAGTCGGCGTCGTGCGGCCCAGGCGACGCTTCCGGATGGTATTGGACACAAAACGCCGCGTGGCGTGTATGACGAAGTCCCTCAACGGTGCCATCGTAAAGATTGAGGTGCGTCACTTCCACGTCGTTGGGAAGCGACTCGGACTCGACGGCGAACCCATGGTTCTGGCTGGTGATCTCAATCGACCCAGTAGAGACCTGCTTGACAGGATGGTTGGCGCCACGATGGCCGAACTTCAGTTTGTAGGTCGTGCCTCCCATCGCCAGGGCAAGCACCTGATGGCCGAGACAGATGCCAAAAACCGGCACGTCGGCCTCGAGTACGGTCCGCGTGTTACGGACGGCGTAGTCGAGCGGTGCCGGGTCGCCGGGGCCATTGCTGAGAAACACCCCGTCGGGCTCGATGCCCAAGAGGTCACTCGCCGGAGCTGAGGCCGGAAACACGCGAATCCGACAGCCGTGGGCGGTCAAACGTCGCAGAATGTTGTGTTTCAGACCAAAGTCATAGGCGGCGATCCGCAGAGGGCGTGTCGCCACCTGGGCTGGCGCCAAACGGAATCCGTCAGGCTCCAACCCATCGGCGGCACTACCCAATGCCGGCCAATCGAACGGTTCGGTGCAGCTGACCGACCGCACCAGATCGCTCCCTTCCATCTGGATCACCTGACGCGCCTCGGCCACGAGCTCGTCTGGATCGACCTTGCCCGTCCCGATCACCCCACGCATGGCCCCCACGGTCCGTAGTTGCCGTGTCAGTGATCGGGTGTCGATCCCGGTGATGGCCACTATTCCGTTATCGGTTAAGTACTCACGCAACGAGCCGCTGGACCGCCAGTTGCTGGCCATGGGCGAAACCTCGCGCATGACAAAACCAGCCACATGAGGACCACGCGACTCCACATCTTCGGCTGACACGCCGTAGTTGCCAATCTGCGGACAGGTCATGGTCACGATCTGGCCGGCATAGGAGGGATCTGTCAGCACTTCCTGATAGCCGGTCATGCTCGTGTTGAACACGACTTCGCCGCGGGCAATGCCCGAGGCGCCGGCGGCCGACCCGCGATACCAGGTCCCGTTCTCGAGCGCGAGGACCGCGTTCATCGAGCCGCAGGGACGAGCGACGCGGTCACGCGAGCCTGCTCGGAAGACCGGACGAGGACGGTTGTCGCCCACGTGCGATAGCCGTCTTGTCTGAACTCAATCTGGCGGGGTCCGGGTGTCACGTCTGGAATTAGCATAGGTGTTTCGCCGACGCGCCGCTGGTCGAGCCAAATGGCGACCCCTTGCGGTCGTGTATCGACGAAGATGGATCCTACCCCACCCGGGACGGTTTGTGTGTCAGGCGTATCCAACGGGGTTACAGAGGCGGTCGGAGTTCTGCTCAACTCTACGTTGACGGCCGCAATCGGATCGGCATCGGTGATGCGCAACTGATACTCGCGTGGCTGATGCCCGGCCAACAGAACCCGTAGCTCGTAATCGCCATATGGGAGCTCGGTAAGTGCGAGCGGCGTGACCCCGCTGTTCTCACCGTTCACGGCCACTGTGGCTCCCGGCGGCATGGACCGTACCAGCAACCGTCCCTCCGGGATGGACTCGACCGACGTTGACTCGCTTGCCGCGGGTGTCGGGGGAGGCGCCACATCTCCCGGGACGGACGGGGCCGGTGCCGATGGAGGACTCGGCATCGTGTCCGAGAGAACTTCTAGCGGGTCTACCGGATCGGGCTCGGAAGAGGTGATTGGCGCCGGGGAGACAACCGGCTCCCCGACGGACGCTTCACTGAACTCGCGTACGCCTCGCTCGTCATCGACGACCGGCTCAGCTTCATCCGCTGTCGTCACGCCGGCCGCAATGAGTGCACCTTCATCTGACGGCACCGCATCGCCCCCAGCCATCCACCCAAAGCCAATGACGAACGCCGTCACAACCGTCGCAACTCCAACGAGCCCGACCACAGCCACCGGTATCGAAGGACGACGCGGGGCAGACGGCGGACTCACGAACTCATCCGTCTCGCCGTACACCGCCCCGGGGCCAAACGGCAACGTGCCGTCGTCATCCTCATCCTCGTCATCGTCGACTAGCGGACCGGCGTCCAATCCGGACGGGGTATCGGTCGGCCCTCTTCGGATCGTCGGGAGAGTCGATGTATCGGGATCCTCCCCGAAGGACTCGTCGGCAAGGTCGTCATCAGATCCTGGGGTGCGCCCGACCCGGTCCTCAAGATCAGTCAACACAATCGGCGCATACACCTGGGGCGCTTGCACGCCGCCCCCAACCGTCCGGTCGGTGCCAGTTCGATACCGGGCCTGAATCGCCGCCACCTCATCCTCATCTGAAGCATCAACCTTGCCGGTCGGATCGGTAGACGTCTGGCCGGAATTCCCGACGTCGGAGTCCATCGCTGCCAACGGGACGACACCTGCATCGGCATCGTGTGATCGCTCGTCAAGTTGATTGTATTGATCGAGCAAGGTCCCGATGCTCAGGTCGGAAGCGGGCGTCTCCGCATCCGTTGATCCGGGCAACACCGACGGCCTCGCGGATGCGGCGCCCTCATCGCCCTCTCGAAACGGCTCCGACGTGGGACGCTCGGGTGTGTCCCTACCCGCGTTGGCCCGCGTCGCATCCATCCCCTCGAACTCAGAGTCACCTTGAGCGACTGAATCCGTGGGCCGTTCGAATCCTGGCGGGGCCCCGATTGGACGCGGTTCGTAGGCCTCTGGCTGCCGGAGCTCGTCCGAAACACCGTGGTCGAGCGCCTGTTCCGTCCAATCGACCTCAGGCTCCGTTTGGTGTCTTCCCCCTCGGTCCTGTCGTTTCGGCATCACCGTCTCCCGTGTCCCGGATTCGAGCTGGTTGTCGTCGGGTGGTAAGCCACGCGTCGCCCCGATGGCGATGGTCTCGGTCGTGTTCGGAGCACCCCGCCTCGGTGGCGCAGACGCCTCACGCACCGACGCCCCATCGGACCACGGCACCGCGTCTGCCAACCGATCGGCAAACGCCCGAGACGAGGCGGGGCGCGCGGCCGGCTCGGCCGCCAGGGCATCGACGAAGACCGGCGCCACGCGTCGAGCCGCGGCGGCCCCGCACGCGCCTTCAAGATGGCTGACCATCTGCTCGGTCGTGCCGCCAGCCCGGCGGCCGGTCAGAAGCTCGTAGGCGACTGCCGCCAAAGAAAACCGGTCGGCGGGCGGCCCCCAGTCGGTTCCCGCGACCACTTCGGGGGCCGTGTACGGCCGACGAATGGGTCCACGCTGTCCGACACGCTCCAACGCCGGGACAACCCCAAAGCCACTAACACATGCACGGTCGGGGGTCACAAAAATGTCCCGCAGATGCAACGCGCCGTGGGTCAGCCCCGTGTCGTGCGCGACGTCAAACGCGTCCGCCAGTTGCACGATAAAAGGCAGCGCGGTAGCGGGAGGCGCGGGGGCGTAGTGGCGAATAGCCACGTCCAACGACTCGGCGGCCACGTATGCCGACGCCAAGAACGACACACCATCATCGGTCACGCCGGCACTCAATAGCCGGACAAGTGAAGGATGCGACGGACCTCGCTCGGCGATTTTCTGCACGGCCTCGCTGAAAAGCTTCGCTTGTTCGGGGGTGAGGTCGAGGTGGAGCGCCTTCAGAACCACCAGCTCATCCCTGTCCGGTGGATAGGCTCGAAATACCGGACCAAGCACGCCGGCCCCAATCTGGTGCATGATCCGATAGGGGCCAAATGCACTCGGGGCCAATGGTCCGGTTGGGTTATCCTGTATCAGGGGGGACGTACCTCCGAATCTACATTTTACAGAATACTACGGAAGTGCACGTATTTTCAATATGATAGGTCGTACGACATAAACAGGCAGCAATAGGCGCTCCGAACGCCTTGCCCCGATCTGGTGCGGCTTGACACCCCACGCAGGCTCTGCGAGAGTGATCGTTTGTGTCTGCGGAAACAACGTCCCCCACACCGTCCACCGCTATCGCCGTCAATCTGACCGACTTTCCCGGCCTGAAACGGCTGGCGACGACTTATTCCACCGGCTTCGAGCAACTGGCTCCGTACTACGCGGGAGACCCGAGCGATGATTCGGCGTGGAGCGCGGCGATTACCTCCGCCCAGCGATCAGATGGCGAATCTCGACAGATCGCCCGCGTAGTCCAGGCGCAGCTGCGGACACGGGATGCCCCGGCAAGCGCGGTCCAAGCCGCCGACCGGCTCGCCGACCCAAAAACAGTGGCGATCGTCACCGGCCAACAGGCTGGACTGTTCGGCGGACCGCTGTACACATTGCTCAAGGCGATAACCGCGATCCGTCTGGCTACCGATATCGAACAACGATTCGAGGTGCCTACCGTCGCGGTGTTCTGGGTTGACGCGGAAGACCACGATCTGGACGAGATCCGTAGCTGCAACGTGCTCGACTCCGATCAGCAACTCGTGCCAGTTGCGCTTGACTTGGACGCACCCCCCGGTACCCCTGCCTGCGCGGTCTCGCTAGGGCCGGAAATCAACACGGCGCTCGACCGACTTGCCGCGGCGCTCCCGGTCACCGACTTCACCAACGATGTCCTCGCAGCGCTCCGGAACAGCTACGCCGAAGGTACGGGGCTCGTCACCGGGTTTGCGAGCTGGCTCGAACGGCTGCTCGGCCCTCGCGGGCTGGTGGTCTTCGACTCTTCGGACCGACACGCCAAGCCACTAGTGACCGACCTGTTCGTGCGCGAGTTGTCCAATCTCGGGGTCACATCGTCGCTGGCTCGCTCGGCCGGCGCACAGCTCCAGGCCGCCGGCTTCCATGCGCAGGTGGAACCGCCACCGGACGGGGTCGCGTTGTTTCTGCAGGACGGAAGTCGTCAGAGCATCCGCCATGACGGCGGCCAGCTGCGGATCGGCGACAGGCGTCTCGAGCCGTCCGCGCTCGTGACCCGCGTGGAACGTGACGCCGCCTGCCTGAGCCCGAACGTGCTCCTCCGACCGTTGGTGCAAGACCGTCTCTTCCCGACGATCTGTTGTGTGCCGGGACCGAACGAACTCGCCTACCTCGGCCAGCTCAAGCAGGTGTACCACCACTTCAACCTGTCGATGCCGCTGATGGCGCCCCGCCTCAGCGCCACCATCGTCGACACGGCGGTGGTCAAGTTCCTTCGCCGCACAAACATCGCGCTTGACGCCCTGCAACCCCAAGATGAGGCCGCGCTCAATCGGCTTCTCGGCTCGCAATTACCACCCGACGTGGAGCGGACACTCAACACCGCACAAACGACCACTGACGAGGCCATCACCGCGGTCATCGCGGCCGTCGGTGCGGTCGACCCCACGCTGTCCGGTGCGGCGGAGTCCACCCGCGGCCGTATGAGCCGTGACCTGGCCAATCTCCAGAACAAAGTGGTGCAGGCCGCCAAGCGCAAGGATCAAACGCTCCGGCGCCAGTTTTCCCGCGCGCAATCGCAGATGTTCCCCCGGGGCAGTGCTCAGGAGCGCGTGGTCGCTGGTGTGTCTTTGCTCAACCGCTACGGGCCGGCTCTGATCGACCGTCTTTTGAACGACAGCGCGCTCGACACGACACACCATTGGGTGCTGGCCGTCTAGGAGACTCTTCGTTCGGGGCGACCTGACGCTCTCCGGGCGGGGCCCTGTGCTGTCGTGCGTCGTAGACGGGGGTCGTTCCCGCCGATACCTGGGGCATGACAAGACAACGCCGGAAACGCACCGGGACGAGACGTGGACGCCGGCTGTCAGCGCGTCGCGGGCGATGGCTACAACGCAGTGGCATCGTCCTTCTGGTGGCGGCGCCCGTCTTGCTTGGAGCGGCGACACTCGCCTATCGGTCGCTCTCACGACAGATCGACACACGTTTGGCGCAAGGCTGGACGACACCCGCGACGGTTGTCCTCGCCGCCCCTGTAGAGCTCACGCCCGGTCGCGTCTTCAGCCACGATGACATAGCAACCTCCCTACGGGACCTCGGATATCTGGAGCGTGACCGGCCCCGCCGGAGCGGTGAGTACAGTTTCGAGCCTGACGGCATACTGCTCATTCAGCAGCACGGACCAGACCGGGGACGGACCGTCAGGGTTCGCTTCACGCAAGTCGCAAACGACGCCACTCGAATAGCCGGCATCGAGGTGCCACCCGACGGTCACACCGACCATCTGTCACTAGGCGCGCCGTATCTGTCCACGCTGCATGGTCGCGACCGTCAACGACGACGAATCACCCCACTCACGGCCATGCCCAGGACGGTGATCGAAGCCGTGCTCGCAGCCGAAGACCATCGGTTCTTCGCCCACCCTGGAATCGACGGGGTGCGGATTGCGGGGGCGGCGCTCGCGAATCTCTCCGGTCGGCGACGCTATCTGGAAGGAGCCAGCACACTTACGCAGCAGCTCGTGAAGAACACCCTGCTCACCCCGAAGCAGACCGTGTGGCGCAAACTCCGGGAGCAGGCACTTGCCCTACTGCTCGAACGGCAGGTGTCAAAACGTCGCATCCTCGAGATGTATCTAAACGACGTCTATTTGGGACATCGTGGCACCTTCGCAATTCATGGGGTGACCCAAGGCTCCCGGGAGCTGTTTGGCAAAGAGCTCGGCGCCCTGACGCTCGGAGACGCGGCCACCATGGCGGGCATGATTCGGGCACCCCAAACCCATGCCCCGGATCGTTATCCGGACCGGGCGCTGACTCGCCGTAACAGCGTGCTGCACACGATGGTCGCTCTCGGGATCATTAGCCCGGACCGCGCGATGGTGGCCACCCGCGAGCCGCTGTCGACCACCCCGCGATCGCGCGATCGAGAAGCACCATATTTTGTCGACTTCGTGCGGGAGGAGCTGGGTACCCGCGGCAGGAATCTGGACACACCGCCGCGCGATCTTGTGGTCGAGAGCACCATCGACTTGCACCTACAACGCGTGGCGGAAGCGGTGGTCCGCGATGGGCTGCGCGCCCTCAAGTCGCACCCAGCCGGACGTGAGACGCCGTCACCCCAAGCCGCGCTCATCGCAGTTGAGCCCGCGACCGGCGCCATTCGCGCCATGGTGGGAGGTGGGTCGTATCAAGGGTCGCAGTTCAACCGCGTCGACCGGGCTCGACGTCAACCCGGGTCAATCATCAAACCGTTTGTCTATCTGGCTGCGCTGGCACGGGAACACCGCGCGCCAACTTCCGCGTTTACCGTGGCGTCGGTACTTGCCGACCGCCCGACCACGTTCGTGCTCAACGGTCGCGCGTGGCGGCCACGCAACTTTGGCGGGGTTTACGCAGGGCCGATCACCTCCAGACGGGCCCTGTCCTCCTCACATAACGTCGCAGCGGTCACCGTGGCCAAACGCGCCGGATTCGGAGCCATCGCCGACCTCTGGGCTAACGCGTCCGGGGGCACCAGACCGCCCGTTTATCCATCGATCGCACTTGGCGGATTTGACACGACGCCCCTCGAAGTGGCCAGCGCGTATGCGGTCCTTGCCAATCAGGGGCTTTTTGTCCCGTTGCGGGCGATAACACGAGCGCGTGTGGCCGATGCGGCGCTTGAGCTCCGGGACGACGCGCCACGACGGGTCGTGAGCGCAGAGGCGGCGTTTATTGTGACGTCGCTCTTACGGAGCACATTCGAGACCGGGACCGCAGCTCACGTTCGTCGTCAGGGATTTCGGACCGGGGCGTCCGGCAAGACCGGCACCACCAACGAGTTACGGGATGCGTGGTTCGCGGGGTACACGCCGGGACTTGTCGCCGTTGTCTGGGTGGGCCGAGACGATGGACAGCCTTTGGGTCTGACCGGAGCCGAAGCTGCGCTCCCGATCTGGACGGCATTCATGAGCCGTGCCCTCGGGCGAGAGCTCGAGGTGCCGTCCGCCGTTCCGCCTGGGATTACGTTTGTCAACATCGATCCACACACGGGGCTCATCGCGACTCCCCAGTGCCCTATCGCCGTACGAGAGCCGTTTATCAAGGGCACTGAGCCCCACACAAGTTGTCGTGCACACTGACCTGCGCCCCCGTGCGCTGTCGTACGCACCGACCTGCCCCCGCACACCACCGGGGTTCGCTTATGCCGTGGTACCCGACGTCGCCGGTATAATTGGAGAATGTTTCGGTTTCCTGTTCTGTCCCTCGCAGCCCGTGGTACCCCCCCGTGTCGCACCAAGAGCCTGGCGTGGTACAGCCGGACCCGGCCACAGCCAAGCGCGACGAGGGAGCAACTCGGGTGTTTTCGACCGAGGAGCAACGCGATCCAGATGGGATTCAGCGCCGTTCGAATGCCGCGGGGCTTTTGCCACGGGCTGCTAGCGCTCGTGCTGACGTGCGGATGTGTCTCCGAACCGGAGACACCCGCCGAACCACGACCCGACCCGACGACGACCCAGCCACCGGTGGACCCGGTGCCCACGGCGCTTCCCGAGGTCGTCGCGCGGGTGGACAGGTATGACATCACACGAGATGAGCTGGAACGAGCGGTGCGAAGCGCCGAGATCCAGGCGGGTCAGGCCTTACCGACCCAATTCCGGGATCAGGTATATCGGACCATCCTCGACCGTCTTGTCTCGTTCCATCTCCTCGTGCACGAGTCCGAGACCCGCCGCATTCTCATTGACGAGGCGACCGTCGACGCCCGAATCGCGGAGATTCAGTCCGGGTTTCCGAGCCCGGAGGCGTTCGACGACCAGCTCGCGAGCTGGAACACATCGCGAGACAGACTGCGCGACGAGACCAAACGGGACCTGTTGGTAGAACGAGTGCTGGAGTCGGCGGTCTACCAGGACCTTAACATCGACGCCGATACAGTCCGAGGATTCTACGAGCAGCATGTTGACCAATTCACGGAAAACGGAGGAGTACGCGCCCGGCACATTCTGATCGGCGCGAGTCCAGACGCCGAGTCCACAGAGCGGGCCGAAGCTCGGCAACGGGCCGAACAGCTCCGGCTAGAAGCCGAGGGTGGCGCCGATTTCGCCGAGCTCGCCCAGGAGCACTCAGAGGACCCAGGGTCGGCCGCCAACGGCGGGGATCTTGGACTCGTCGTACCGGGGCAAACCGTGACGGCCTTCGAGGAGGCGCTTTTTTCGCTCGAACCGGGCAAACTGAGCGAGGTCGTCGAGACCCCCTTCGGCTTCCACGTCATCCAGCTAACCGAACGACTCGACGCCAGAACGGTCCCGTTCGATGAAGCACATGAGCAAATTCGTGGGTTCCTCGTAGAACAGGAACAACAGGCCAGAACCACCGCCTTCATCGAAGAGCTCAAGACGAAATATGCGGTGGAAATCCTGATTTGACGCGGGGCTGGACAGGTTAATTATGAGAAACGAAGACGTGTTCGAGGCCGTCGCCGAGGCGCTGCAACGGGGAGAATCGGCCGCGCTCGTGACGATTATTCGAGCCCAGGGCTCGACGCCACAGCGGGTCGGCGCGAAGATGCTGGTCTTCCCGGACGGTCGCACCGTTGGCACCATTGGGGGCGGCTGTTACGAAAACGAAGCGTTCTGGAAGGCTCGCACAGCCATCGAGACCCGCCAGCCGGTCATTGCCAAGTATGAGCTCGCCGACGACATCGCCGAGGAGTCCGGCTTGATCTGCGGTGGACAGATGGAAGTGTATATCGAGCCACTCGAACCAGCTCCTGAGCTGTATCTGGTGGGGGCCGGACATGTGTCCTACCACCTCGCACGAGCGGCGCACGAAGTCGGATTCAAGCTGCACATCGTGGATGACCGAGAGAAGTTCGCCAACGCGGAGCGGTTTCCTGACGCCACTGAGATCGTGGTCGACGCGATCCCCGACTGGCTGACCCAAGCCCAGCTACCGGCACATGCGTTCGCGGTCATCCTCACCCGAGGACATCGGCACGATCTGGACGCATTGCGGGCGTTGGCTCCGAAACCGATCAGGTATCTGGGTCTCATCGGAAGCCGAGCCAAAGTGGTGCGGCTCGCAGAGGCATTGAAAGAGGAAGGAATCCCCGCCGAGCAACTCCGCCGAGTCCACTCCCCGGTCGGGCTCGACATCGGGGCGGTGACCCCGCAGGAGATCGCCATTAGCATCCTCGCCGAGATGATTGCCGTGAAGTATGGCAAGCTGACCGCCGAGGCGACCCAGGACCAGCCAACTGAGACGCAGTCGCTGAGCTGGACCCAGGCGGCGATCGGCGGCTAGTGTCTTGTAACCGTAGCTTTTGGCATACGTCCCGTTGCCGGGTACTGCCGCATCCGGCCTGCGCATGGCGTGAAAAGGGAACAAACCGGCGATTTGTAACCACCGAACAACGTCATTCCCGTGGGATGTCCAGTCTGGGAATTATGCTGCGAACCACGTTTACAGGACACTAGGGTCCAGACGACGAAGGTATACTGAACGGGAGTCATGGGACGGCACTCTGCCTCGCCCGGCAACACCGGGAGCAACCTCTCGGAGCGTAAGCGGCGCGTGCTCGCGACGCTGGTCCAGGAGTATGTCGAGTGCGGCGCCCCCGTGTCGTCCCGGAAGTTGGTCGAGCAGGGGGGGTTTGGGCTGTCGTCCGCCACCGTCCGAAACATCCTCGCCAGCCTGGAAGAAGCCGGGTTTGTCTCCCAACCGCACACCTCCGCCGGTCGTGTGCCGACCGACCTCGGGTACCGGTGTTATGTCGACTTTCTCCTCGAGCACCGACGGGCTGCGCGCTCGACGCCTGCGGTCGAGGCCAGATTGCGGCAAGCGGGCTCGATCAACGGCGTGCTCTCGAACGTCTCCCACGAATTGTCCCGGGTGTCACACCATCTCGGGTTTGTGCTGGCGCCAACCAACGAGACCGCTGGATTCGAGCATATCGAGTTCGTACCGTTGGAAGGCACACGTATACTAGTGCTGGTCACCGCCGAGGGACAGGAGGTCTGTCACAAGGTGGTGGACATCGGCGAACGGATCGCACGACGAGAACTCGAACAGGGTGCGAATTACATCAATACCGCGTTCACCGGTCTGTCGATCGGCGAGGTGCGGGCGGCAGTGATCGAACGCCTGCGCCAAGAGCAGGTGCTGTATGACGAGCTCCTGTCACAGTCATTACGTCTCGCCAGCTCCACCCTCGAGGACATGGTGCCGCACGAAAGTGTCTTTGTCCACGGCGCCATATTTCTGTTCGATGAGGTCTCCGACGAAGAGGGCCCCGTTTCACTTGACACGCTCCGCGCTTTGCTCTCGATGATGCAGGAGAAGCACCGGCTCGTCCGACTTCTCAGTGAGTATCTCGGCACTGACGGTTTGCGGGTCGTCATCGGGACGGAGCACGCGGAGACCGATTTACAAGCGTTCAGTCTAGTGGCATCCGCCTATTTCGACGGGAATCAGACCGGGACAGTCGGTGTGATCGGCCCCCGGCGGAT
The DNA here is from genome assembly GCA_036336225.1 of Acidobacteriota bacterium. Classification (GTDB taxonomy): domain Bacteria; phylum Acidobacteriota; class Vicinamibacteria; order Vicinamibacterales; family UBA8438; genus JAJEEA01. The sequence goes on from JAYZGM010000239.1 coordinate 13,724, forward strand.
GCGATACTCACGTGCGATCGCGGCGGTCGATAGCGTTTCACGCGCGGTCAGCCGTGTACTACTCAGTCATACCCCCCCGCCAATAGAAGATGCCCGACGAACACCAAACGGAACAGTCTGAACCAGCAACACCGCAACCGGAGCAACCACACGCCAGCACGCCATCGAACCCGGCTGACGGGCCAGACGACACGACTGTCGAGGCGGCTACGGAGGCATCCGCGAGTTCCGAGGAGAACCGCTCGGAGCCGTCGGTCAACCTGGAGGCCGTCGTTCGCCAACGGGACGACTACTACGACCGGCTCCTCCGGATCACGGCGGAGTTTGATAACTATCGAAAGCGAACCGAACGCGAGCGGCGTGACCTGATCGCCCAGGCGGCCGGTGACCTCCTCGGTGATCTGCTGCCGGTTGTCGACGACTTCGAACGCGCGCTCGCGGCCGATGCCCAAGATGGCCCAGCCTATCGCCAAGGCGTAGAGATCATTCACAAACAGCTGCTCGAGGTCATGACCCGTCACGGCGTGTCGGCCATCGAAGCGGTGGGAGCCGATTTCGATCCACTGCAACACCAAGCGGTCGCCCACGAACCAAGCGAATCGCACAAAGACGGGGAAGTCATCGAGGAGCTACGGCGCGGCTATACGTTGCGTGACCGATTGCTACGACCCTCGATGGTCAAGGTGGCCAAGGCGTGACGACGCGCGACTACTACGAGATCTTAGGTGTCTCCCGCTCGGCCCCCGAGTCGGAGATCAAGAGCGCCTATCGCAAACTGGCGCTGAAGTATCACCCTGACCGGAATCCGGACGACAAGACGGCCGAAGAGCGGTTCAAAGAAGCGGCGGAGGCCTACGCCATTTTGGCCGACGCCGAAAAACGAAGTCGCTATGACCGGTTCGGTCATGCCGGTGTGAGCGGAGCCTCAGGAGGAGGCGCTGGTTTCGACCCGACGATTTTCGCTGACTTTGGCGACATCCTCGGTGGGCTCGGTGATCTGTTCGGCTTCGGGGGCGGCCGGCGAGGCGGCGTTCGGCGCGGGGCCGACCTACGCTACGACCTCGAAATCTCATTCGAGGAGGCGGCGACCGGTACCGAAACGACATTGCAGATCCCGCGTGAGGAGCCCTGTGATACATGCGGCGGATCCGGCTCTGCGCCCGGCAGCACACCCGAGAAATGCGGCCAATGTCAAGGAAACGGTCAGGTCCGGTTTCAGCAGGGTTTCTTCACTGTGGCCCGAACGTGCCCACAGTGCGGCGGTGTCGGTCGCGTCATCGCCAAGCCCTGTCAAGGCTGTCGCGGCCAGGGTCGAGTCACTCGGGAGCGTAAGCTGACCGTCAAGATTCCGGCCGGAATCGCCACCGCTCAGCAACTGCGTCTCGCCGGCGAGGGAGAGCATGGCGGTCGAGGAGGCGGCCCGGGGGACCTCTATGTGGTCGTACATGTCGGCGACCACCCCTTTTTCCAACGCGAGGGTGACGACCTCCTCTTCGAGTTACCAGTCACTTTCACAACGCTAGCCCTGGGCGGGGAGATCGAGATACCGACTCTGACCGACCCCACCACCATTCAGATCCCCCAGGGCACACAGACCGACACACGGTTCCGTGTTCGCGGCCAGGGCATGCCCAATGTGGGCGGCCGCGGCCACGGAGATCTATATGTCGCCGTCAAGGTGCACGTGCCGGCGAAGCTGACGCGGGAGCAAAAGACGCTTATCGAGCGCCTCGACGAGACGATGCCGGACCGCGTGCTCGAACCAATGGCGGCAAACGCGGAAGACCGTCCGTTCTTCGATCGGGTCAAGGACATTTTTGGGTAGGGACCACCCGGCCATTGAGGTTCACGCGGCGTGGACCGACCCGCCATCGCTTCCACTGGGCGACGCCGTCGGTGCGGTTGTCGACGACCACCAACCGTTCGCAATCGAAGAGCGCCCCGGGGCGACTGTCCGTGTGTATTTCCTCTCGATTGCGGATCGAAACGCCGCGCTGACCGCGTTGCAGTCAGCCCACGGCTCCGGGTGGCGGACGCGGGCCCTGACCGTCACGGCCGACGACTGGGCGACCCGCTCACAGGCGGATCTCACTCACATCCAGGTCGACCGGGTGATTGTCGCGCCGCCCTGGGACATCCCGACGACAAGCCCGGCGGACAATAGCGTCCTGGTCCAGATTCGACCCTCCCTCGGGTTTGGCAGCGGTCACCATCCCACCACCCGGCTGGCCCTGCGCGGGCTACAGACGCTCGCGCTTCGCGACCGCGAGGTGCTCGACATCGGCACCGGCTCCGGAGTGCTCGCGATCGCCGCCGTCAAACTCGGAGCCGCTCATGCCGTCGGAATCGATCGTGACCCAGACGCCTTGGCGTCCGCCAGCGACAGCGTCGATGCCAACGACGTGTCAGCCGCCGTGACGCTGCAACTGTCCGACATGACCGCCCTCGGGTCGATGACGACGCCGGTCATCGTCGCCAATCTGACCGGCGCGACGCTGACCCGATTCGCGGCGACGCTGGCTCGGACGACAAGACCCGGCGGGCATCTGGTGCTATCTGGCGTGCTCGACCACGAGGAGGCGAGTGTTGTCGATGCCTACCGTAACCAGGCGCGGCTCACGTGGCGGGCCACCGAGGACGAATGGGTCGGACACGTGTGGGAGCTACCAGAAAACGTCGCCGCGGTCTGACCGGGTTGTGCGACCCCGGTCACTCAGACGTCACCCCAGACGTATTGCAGAATCGACACGGCGCTCACGCCGACCGCGTCAGCCCGCAGGGTCAGACGTCCCAAGGTCAGGGCCCGGAAACCGGCATTAACCGCCGTCGTGATTTCCTCGGGTGTCCACCCGCCCTCGGGTCCAACGACGAGCGTCGCGGTTGACGGGCGAGGCTCTCGCTCGAGTGCGCGTATCGCGGTCTCATGGTCGGACGCACTGGGCTCGACGAGCAGCAACCTGACGGCCGAGGCGTCATGGGCGACGAAGGAGTGAAACGAACACGGGTTCCGAACCTCGGGCACGACTGCGCGACCACACTGCTTGGCTGACGCGACCGCAATTCTCGTCCACCGCGTCGCGTCTCGAGGCTTGCCTTCGGTGCGGGCCGTGACCAGCGGCTGCACGACGACCGCCCCCACCATCGTCAGATCGCGCACGACATCGTCAAATTTTCGCCCCTTGAGGAGCGCGGGCGCGACCGTGAGCGCCACTCTCGCCTCAGACTTGTGGTCGGCGGGCTGGATTGGGCGGATCAGCACCCCAGCTGCGTCGACCTGCTCGACCCGGGCCCAATACTCCCCGCCACGTCCGTCGAACACAGCCACGGTGTCGCCAGCTTCGGTCCGAAGCACACGCCGAAGGTGAGCGGACTCGGCGTCCGACAACAGCACAGGGACCCCAAGACCGGCGAGATTGGGGGCGTAGAACCGTCGAGCCATCAATCGATTATAAGAGTCGTCGTCGACCGGTGCCGGCACGGGCCGTTCGACAGAGCTCGCTGCTATACTTCCGGCGCCGATGTTGTTCACCGATCATCTGCTCGGGAAGTACAAGATCGTTTCGACGATCGGAAGCGGTGGATTCGGCACCGTATATCTCGCAGAGGACACGTGGATCAACAAGCGTGTCGCACTCAAGGTTCCCCACCGGCAAAACCTCAACTTCAGCGAGTTGCTCCGCGAGCCACGACTCCTCGCGTCGCTCGACCATCCGAACATCGTGTCCATCACCACCGCGGAGAAGGAAGACAACGTCTTCTTCATCGTGATGGAATACGTGCAGGGCGACACGCTGGAGGCAGTGATCGGCGCTGGGGGACGACTCGATGTCGACAAGGCACTCGATTACGCCGTGCAGATCACGCTGGCCGTCGAACACGCGCACACACAGGGGATCATCCATCGAGACCTCCGACCGGCCAACGTACTGGTCTCGAACGCCGGCACCCTGAAGGTGGCGGACTTTGGCACGTCGAGATTCCTGGAGATCGCCGCGCACGGGACGACGGTAATTGGCAGTCCGCCCTATATGGCTCCCGAACAGTTTCGAGGGGAGGCCGTCTTTGCGTCCGATCTCTATTCTCTGGGCATCACCGTGTACCAGATGCTGACCGGCGTGCTCCCGTATGACACTCCGGCCCCACACGATCTCGACCGGCTTCGCCGTGGCGAGCTCGTCCGTCCCCCCCACCTCCTCAACAGCGCCATCCCGACTACTCTTGACGCGGTGGTCATGAAGGCGGTGTCGCCCGAGGTCACTGACCGCTACCAGCGTGCGGGTGAGCTGCTTGCCGATCTCCATGACATACGGACGGCACGACGCGTCGCTCCCGCCGCGGCCGCATCGGGCGCGGCCGCCGGGTCACCTCCTGCCGGCTCTCGACTTACCGATACCCCCGAACGTGGCCTTCACGCGCGGCTTCGCTCCAGGGCGACCCCTGCGTCGACGTTTTGCTGGCAATGTCGAAAACCGCTGCACGCGCGAGCGGACCGATGCCCATTCTGCGGCGAAACGCAGTAGTTCCTCCAAACCGTGCCTATATCTCCGGGGAAAATATGTTGCGCGACCGGTGAACCGGACACTACACTGTGTCCAGCTCCGCTCCCAAAGGGCACGATGCTTGCCGCCAGAGCAGGTCCTATCTCCTCTAAGGAGATGTCAGCCCGTTCGGAGCCGAACAGACTGTGACGGGTCGCTGGTCCGCGTCGGTTTGGGCCGGCGCACCGACGCGGCCATGCCTACAAGGCTCTAAGTGATTGATGTGTTAGCCGTTTTCGCCCCACCGGTTGTGCACGAGACGGTCGACCACGAAACACGTTTCTGTCGGTAGCCGGGACCCTTGAGTAAGTGCCAGACTCGCGGAACCAAGCAGACCGCTCCACACGGTTCCGGGCGGAGCTTCGTCAGCAAGTAGATGGGTGGGTTTCACCATGAGTTTTGGTAGCGGCAAGATCTGGATGAACGGCAACTTCGTTGACTGGGCCGACGCAAAGATCCATATCGGATCACACGTCATCCACTACGGCAGCGGCGTATTTGAAGGTATCCGCTGCTATGAGACGCCGAACGGGTCGGTCGTATTCAGATTGGATGCTCATCTGCGTCGTCTCTACGACTCCGCCAAGGTCTACCGGATGACGCCGACCGTCGACCAGAACGCTTTTCAGGAGGCGGTGCTCGAAACAATACGCACCAATGCGTACGCCGCCTGTTACATCCGCCCGCTGATGTACCGGGGGTACGACAGCCTGGGCGTGAACCCCTTTAGCTGTCCCGTCGAGTCCGCCATTCTCGTATGGGAGTGGGGGGCATATCTCGGGGAAGAGGCGCTCGAGAAGGGGGTCGACGTCCAGGTCAGCTCGTGGTCACGCGCCGCCCCCAACACGTTTCCTGCGCTGGCGAAGTCCACGGCCAATTACGCCAATTCGCAGCTCATTAAGATGGAAGCAACCCTCAACGGGTATAGCGAGGCGATCGCCCTTGATCCATCTGGGGTCGTGAGCGAAGGCAGCGGCCAGAACATCTTCGCGGTTCGCGACAACGTAGTGTTCACGCCCCCGATGGGTGGGTCAGTGCTCCGTGGGATCACTCGCGACGTCATCATCACGCTCGCCCGCGATCTCGGGGTCACCGTGACAGAGCAACAGATCCCACGCGAGTTACTGTATCTGGCCGATGAGGTCTTCTTCACCGGCACCGCGGCAGAAATTTCCCCCATCCGCAGCATCGACAAGATCACGGTGGGGAACGGCGCGAGAGGCCCAGTCACTGGCGCCCTCCAGCGACGGTTCTTTGAGGTCGTCAACGGCAGCGTACCCGACACACACGGGTGGCTGACTCCCGTGTATGACGCCGTGACACCAGCGCCAGAACGCGTTGCCGCGGGCAAGACCTCCTGACCAAACCACCGTAGGCGATGGATATTTCGAGGCTTCTCAACGCTGCGATTCAGACCGGAGCCTCCAATATTCACCTGGTCATGTCCACGGTTCACACGGCGGACGCGGCGGAAACGATCAACCGGCTGGTGGCCGCGTTCCCGACCCGTCAGCAGCGTCAGGTCCGGCTGAAGTTAGCCAACGTGCTCCGCGCGGTGGTGTCACAACGACTGATCCCACGCGGCGATGGTCGGGGCCGTTCGGCTGCGGTCGAGGTGCTCGTCAACACCCCCTTTATCCAAGACTGTATTCGGAACCCGGACCGCACCACAGAGATCGCCACCGCAATCGCGAGTGGCAC